>JAFUQY010000264.1 GCA_017472105.1 Clostridia bacterium
CAGCCATGTGTCCTGAAGAACCATCGTGTAGCTCCGGCGGACGGACTGGCGGTTTGCGTGGGCGATGTCCCTGCCTTCCAGCTTGATTTCACCGGAATCGGGATCGTAGAAGCGCATGAGAAGGTTGATGATCGTGGTTTTACCGGCGCCGGTCGGACCTACGATTGCCGCAGTCATGCCGGGCTTGATGTTCATGGTCAGATCGTGGATCACCTGCTTCTCCGGGGTGTAGCCGAAGTTGATATCGGTCAGATCCACACGACCGGTGACGAAGGTGCCCTTGTCGGAGCGGGATTTGGTGAAGACTACCGCATCCGCGTCGTCGGGAGACTCTTCGGTTTCGTCAAGGAGTCGGAAAACACGCTCGGCTGCGGCTGCGGCGGACTGAAGCTCGTTGATGATATTCGCGGATTCGTTGATCGGGCCGCTGAACTTCCGGGAATAGAGCACGAAGGAGGAAACGTCGCCGATGGAGATGCCCTGTCCGAGATAGAGCAGGGAACCGAACACGGACACAAGCGCAAGGGAGATGTTGTTGATGAAATTCACTGTCGGGCCGACCATGGTGCCGTAGTAGTCGGTCTTGAAGTAGGCATCCGCGGCGGATTTGTTCTTGCCTGCGAAGCGTTCGATCATCGACGGCTCGGCGCTGTATGCACGGACGGTTTTCTGACCGGAGAGACATTCCTCGGCGTATCCGTTCAGTTCCCCGAGCTTGCCGGAACGTGCACGGAACAGGGGACGGAACTTGTTTGCCATCTTGGTGGAGACGAGGATGGACATGGGAACGGTGACGGCAAAGACGAGACAGAGCTTCGGCGAGATGGAAATCATCATCACAAGCGAGCCGATGACGGTCACGAGGGAGGACGCGATCTGCACAAGGTCGGTCGAGAGGGTTGCGTTGATGGTGTCGATGTCGTAGGAGATGCGGGAGATGATGTCGCCGGTCTGGTTCACGTCGAAGTAGCCGACCTTCATGCGCATCAGCTTGGCGAAGATGTCCTCGCGCATTTTCTTTACAATTCCGCGGGAGAGATTGATCATGACGACCTGAAGCGTGTACGCCATGATGCTCGAGAGGATGTACGCGCCGATCATGAGGGTGCAGTAGAAGGCGATTTTTTCAAAATCCACCTCACCGGCTTTCGTTCCGATGGCGTCAATGGCTTCCCCGGACAGCTTCGGACCGAGCAGGGAGAGCAGATTGGAGCATACGGACAGCAGAACGGCGGTGAGATAGCCCCATTTGAAGTGCGCCATGTACTTGCCGAGACGCAGGAGGACTTTCAGTTTCTTTTTGGACTGGTTGGCAACGACGGTGTCTTCCGGTCGTGTTACTCTGGGACCTCTATTCAAGGAGCGCACCTCCCATCTGTGAATCGCTGATTTCTTTGTAGAGCGGGCAGGTTGCGAGAAGATGCTCATGCGTGCCCGCGCCTGTGACTCTGCCGTCCTCCATGACGAGGATCAGATCCGCATGCATAATGGACGAAATTCGCTGTGCCACGATGACGGAGGTGGTGCTGCCGCTGTAATTCTCGCGGATTGCCATGCGGAGTTTTGCGTCGGTGGCGTAGTCAAGTGCGGAGGAGGAGTCGTCGAGAACGAGAATCTCCGGATTTCCAGCCAGCGCACGGCTGAGAATGACGCGCTGTTTCTGTCCGCCGGAGAGATTTGCGCCCTTGATGGACAGCTCAAAATCCAGTCCGCCGGGCTTTTCGGCGATGAACGGAGACGCCTGCGCGTGAACGGTTGCGGTGCGGATTTCGTCTTCCGTCAGGCCGCGTCCGAAGTCGATGTTGGTCGTGATGGTGTCGGCAAAGAGGAAGTCGTTCTGGAATGCCGCGCCGAATTTCTTCGAGATTTCATCCCGATTCATGGAGCGCACGTCGCGTCCGTCGATTTTCACCGAGCCGGAGTCCACGTCGTACTGCCGCATGAGGAGCGCGATGAGGGTTGTCTTGCCCGCGCCCGTGGGACCGATGATGCCGAGGGTCTGACCGGGCTGAAGCGTGAAGGAGATATCCTCGACGTCGTTTTTGACACCGCCGTAGGAGAAGGAAACGTGGTCGAATTCAATCTTCGCGCCCTTGTCCTTCGGCAGATCCAGTGCGTATTTGCTGTCGGGCTGCATGTCGTAGGGCGTGTTCAGCACCTCACCGATCCGGTTTGCGGATGCGATGCCGCGGGAGGACATGATGAACATGCGGGTGACGCTCATGAGGGCGTTGAGGATGATCGTGAAATACGAAGTGAACGCGATGATTTTGCCGGTTTCGGAGAGACCTGCGTTGACGCGGTATGCACCGACGGCGATGACGGCGACAAGACCGAAGTTGAGGAACAGGTTCATCAGCGGGCTTGTCAGTGCCATGTTCAGAGCCGCGCGTTTCTCGGCGTGGTTGAGATTTGCGTTTGCGTCATCGAAGCGTTCGCGTTCAGCGGATTCCTTGCCGAGCGCCTTGATGATGCGGATGCCCTGTGCGTTTTCGCGGACGACGCGGGTCATGTTGTCGGTCTGTACCTGCTGATCGTTGTACAGAGGAATACCGCGCTTGGATACGCCCCAGACTGCGGCAACGATGAACGGCATGGTGGCGATGAGAACGAGCGTCAGCACCGGCTCCATGGCGAATGCGATTGCGACGCCGCCGATGAGGAGACAGGGTGCGCGTACCCCGAGCCGCTGAATCATGCCGACCATCTGGTGGATGTTGTAGGTGTCGGACGTGAGCCGGGATTCGAGCGACGGAACGGTGAATGCGTCAATCTGACGGGCGGAGAGATAGGAGATGCGCCTGAACAGATCGTTGCGGAGCTTCTCCGTGGTGTCCCGTGCGACTCTTGCAGCCATGCGGTTTGCGATGATGTTGCCGAGGATCGCAAGCACGGAGCAGACGAACATGAGAAGCCCGGTTAAGTAGATGTGCGTGCGGTTTCCGGTGGGAACGATGTCGTCGATGATGAACGAGAGGAGCATCGGGAGGAACAGATCCATGATGGTCCCGCCGAACTTTACCGTAAAGCCCAGCATCATCCGCCGGAAGTACGGCCGCACGTAGGAAATGATGGTTTTCAACGGACGTGGTTTCCTTTCCTGTGATTATTACAAAATTTCCCTGTGAATTTAATTATAACACAATCCGGCGTAAAGTGCAAGGATTCAGCATTATTATACAGCGTTCAGAAAAGAAATGCATAACAACGGAAAAAATCCGTCATTATGCATTCTGTGTTATGAATGATTATCTGATTTTGATCCACGCCGAGACTTTGTGTCCCTTTTCCTGACCTGCGCTGGGGTAGTCGATGAGGGTCAGCTGTTCGCCGTTTTTCAGCGGGAGCGTGAGAATGCCGCGGCAGGGAACGGGGGATTCTTCGGGATAATGGGAGTATGCCATCCAGCTGCGGGTGGAGCCGTTTATGTCGATATCGTATGACGGTTCTGTGTCAAGGGTATCGTCGGCGGCATAGATTGTGGGACCGTACTGAACCGCGAGATACGGGATATTTTCCACAGGCACATCGGAGACATCTTCCGGGCGGATGTAATGGAAGAAATCGGAGAAGGACAGCATGAAGGTTTTGCCTTCGGTGACGCTGACGGCGAGATAGCCGGGGTAATACTCCCGGGAGGTATCCACTTTCACGCGGACGCCGTTTGTGGTGAAGGTTGCTTTCCGGTCTGCCCATGCGGGAATCCGCAGATACAGTGTGGGCTGATTGAGAGGGGATCCGGAGACTTTCAGCACCTCAAAGGAAACATCGCCGCCGGATTCGTAGTTGTGTGCATCAATTTTCAGTGTGATGTCATCCGTGGTGATGGTGCCGCTGCGATAGAGGTTGACGAACAGGGAACGGTGACATTCCGCCGCGGATGCGAGGGTTTCAAGGGCAAATCCCGCGGTCGAGATGCAGACACAGCAGCCGTAGTAGGACTTGTCGTCGATCATCTTTCTGCCGCCCACGGTATCGGGACGCACATCGTGACGCAGGGGATTGTAGCTGTGCACCGGGATGGGCAGTCCGCCGTTTTCTTCGGGATCGATGTGACGTTTGAGGGATGCGGACATGGCGTTGTACATGGAAATTTCGAAGGCGTCCATGTATTTCACGTCGCCGGTCATGCGCCAGAGCTGCCACAGGAACTTCATCCACGTCACGGTGACACAGGTTTCCTGCATTTCGTTCCGGTGTGCTTCGTTGAACTGCTCGACGACGGCGTGGTCGAAGGATTCAAACTTGCAGCCAAGACAGCCGATGATGGTGGCTTCTTCGCGGAGCACGCGGTTTCCGAAGCGGATGACTGCCTCACGGTATTTTTCGTCTCCGGTGACCTTCGCGTATTCCGCAAGACCTTCGAAGCAGGAGATCATCTCATATGCCTTGTCGGTGTGATATTTGTGAACAGGAGTTGTGTCCTCGTAAGCCTGTTCGAAGAGGTTTTTGTGCAGGGTTCCGCCGAAGGAGACGATGTATTCCGCGAACTCGAGGTAGCGCGCCTCTCCCGTGCGGTTGTAGAGGAGCATGAACGGCTCGAGGATGGAGCAGGAGTTGAGACCGTCCCAGTGATCGGTGCAGGCGGCGATAACGAGCTTGCCGTCTTCTTCGCGTCCGAGCTTGGAGAGCATGTAATCCGCGTGACGCTTCAGTGCGGCGAGGATTTCGTCGGCGAGTGCGTCGTCGCGGCAGATATCGAGGAAGTAGAGGAAGCCGAGCATGATGTACTTGCGGCCCCAGATGTCCCAACCGTGGAATTCAACGTCTGTGGAGTAGGTGGAGAAGCGTCCGAGTCCGTCCTGTGCGGTGAGCATATCGCGGACGGTGGTTTCCAGCACGGCGTAAAGTTCGTCGTCGGGTTCGGGATAGCACTGGTAGGTGAAGCATGCGCCGCGCATCATTTTGCCCCAGTATTCGCACCGCCAGCCGTGGTCGTGGTCGTCGATGCCGGGATTCTTGAAGAGATTCACAAACTTCGCCCACGCGGATGCGTCGGTGAGCTGGATTTTCTTCATGGCATCAAGCTCGTCGGTGAAGGTATCGTGATAATCGAATGTGCCCATGGGCAGAGCACGGCGTACATCGGGAAGTTTTTGTGTCATAATTTCCACCTCCTGTAATGTATTACGGATTAAGAATGATATAGCCGGATGCTTAATTATAACATATCTGTGCGGCAATGTCGATAGGATTTTGCGCAATTTCTCACGCAAACACCGCGTACGGCGAGAGGGAAACATCCCGTATCATTTCACCGATGTCCCCGGTCGGATCCCACAGGATTTCACCCAGCAGGAGCACCGGGAACCAGCACTGAAACTCAAATGCGCTGTCTTCCACGAGGGCGAGGATGGTGAGCTCCCCGTTCTTTTCGTTCATGAGCATTTCCGTCATCGCGCGGCAGACTTCGGCGGTTTTCAGCCAGTGTGCCTGCACGTAATGCCAGATTTTCCGCTTTTCCGCGAGGTATTTCGGCATCGGATCGAGTGCGGCGTAACTGCCGATGGCGTAGGGTGCGGGCGGATAGGAGAATTTCGTCCAGTTGAGACAGCACAGTCCCTTGTAGACGCATCCGAACCGGTCATCACGTCCGCGGAGTGTGCTCATCTCGCGTGCGATATCCATCGTGGCGTCTGCGTTGTCGGTATTCTTCGGGATGTACGCAAACGGGAACGCGCCGCAGTCCTCCCACACAATCTCGATCCGCGGGTCGACTTTGGCGATGTATGCAAGCCGCTGTCTGACGGAGGACGCGTGAAGTCCGAACTGGATGTGCAGATCCGGCTGAACGGCGAGGATTTTTCCGGCGATGTCGTTGACATATTCGGTGACGACCTCTGCAATCAGGCGGCCGCCGAGGGTTTCCGATGAGGTTTCGGTGAACGACTGGAAATAGATGCCGTCAGCGCCGAGCGGTGCGTAGTTGTCGAGATACTCCCGAACGACTTCATCGCGGCGGTTGAGGTGCTCCTGCATGGTTTCGGCGTTGATGTTCGTGCTCCAGCCCCAAGCGTATCCCCAGAGAAGTCGGATTCCGTTCTCGTGCGCCATTCTGACGATTTCTCGGGCATTGGTCGGGACATGGTTGTTCCAGATGACGCAGGTGTTCATCTTGCACTTCACCATATTTTCGAAATACCCGCCGGGATCACGGATCACGTGTCCCCATGTCCAGCATCCGCGGCGTGCGATTTTCGGGGATGACACGCGTTCGTACGGGCGGATCGGGTCGTCTGTGAAAAAGACGGGACGGAAATAATACGGGAAGGTGGAGTCGGTGTTCTCGGCGTGCGGGATGTACCGGTTGACGAAATCCGCCCAGCCGTACAGGAGCCCGCTGCGGTCAGAGCCTGTGACGGTGATGACATTGCATCCGTTCACGTTCTCCGCTTTGATGCGGTATTCCTCGGGCGTGGAGGAGTCGTGGCAGCCGAGTACGATGCGGTGTCCGGTGCCGGGATCGGTATCTGCGATGTGGAAGTCGTATTCTTCGCCCTGCCTGAGTCCGAGTTCCTCGAGATACGCGGCAAACTTGAGGGCGACTGCGTGAGTGTCGTGGGAAGCGGCGATGGTCCAGTGCATGATGGTCCTCCGATCGTGGTATTTTCTTCATTATATCATATAAGAAACAATCTGTCACGGGAAAATCAAAGGAAAGCAAAAAAATGCACAGTGCGGAACGGAATCGGACTTCATTCTGCATTGTGCATTTTGATTTCTTCATTTAATATATTACTTGTGGAACAGCTTCTTCGTTTCGTAGACGGGTTCCTGCGTCAGGTTCATGCCGAGACGGCGGAAGGTGTCGGAGTCCACGGAGGAAACGATAACGCTGGTGTGGACTTCGCATCCGGCGAGCTGGGGAATGCACTCATACGCAGCCTTCGCGTTCGGATCGGTAGCGGCACAGATGGCAAGTGCGATGAGAATTTCGTCCGCGTGGAGACGGGGATTGCTTGAGCCGAGGCTTCCGGTCTTCAGTGCGCAGATGGGCTCGATGACGGACGGAGAGATGAGGTGCGTGCTGTCGTCGATGCCGGAGAGGGTCTTGAGCGCGTTGAGCAGTGCCGCGGAAGAGGATCCGAGAAGATCGCTGGTGCGTCCGGTGACGATGCGTCCGTCAGGGAGTTCGATTGCGGCGGAAGGTCCACCGGATGCGGCGGCTTTGTCGAGAGCGGCACGCACCACGCGTCTGTCGTCGACAGTGACCTTTGCGCGGTTCATGATGAGCTCGGACTTGTAAACCTCATCGGCGGAGCATTTACCCTTGCGCTTTTTCACCAGACAGTCGTAATAACGGCGGATGACCTCCATCTTTGCCGCGTACGATACAGCTTCGTCGTCGTAGATGCAGTTGCCGACCATGTTCACGCCCATGTCCGTGGGACTCTTGTACGGGCACTCGCCGTAGATTCCCTCAAAGAGACGCCGGAGAACGGGGAAGATCTCCACGTCGCGGTTGTAGTTGACGGAGGTGGTGCCGTATGCTTCGAGATGGAACGGGTCGATCATGTTCACATCGGAAAGGTCAACGGTTGCGGCTTCGTAAGCGATGTTGACGGGATGCGTCAGGGAGAGATTCCACACCGGGAAGGTTTCGAACTTCGCGTATCCCGCCTTGATTCCTCTCTTGTGATCGTGGTAGAGCTGAGAGAGGCAGGTCGCCATCTTTCCGCTTCCGGGACCGGGTGCGGTGATGACGAGGAGCTCGCGGCTGGTCTCAATATATTCATTCTTCCCGTAGCCGTCCTCGCTGACAATGAGCCTCACGTTGGTCGGATAGCCGTCGATGTGGTAGTGACGGAATACCTTGATGCCGAGGGAGTGGAGACGATTGATGAACGCGTCCGCTGATGCCTGACCGCTGTACTGCGTGATGCAGACACTGCCGACATAAAGTCCCTCTTCGCGGAAGGCGTCAATGAGACGGAGGGCGTCAATGTCGTAGGTGATCCCGAGGTCGGCACGCATTTTGTTCTGCTCGATGGCGGCGGCGGATACTACGATCACGATTTCCGCCATGTCCTTGAGGTGGAGAAGCATTCGCAGCTTGCTGTCGGGCTTGAATCCGGGCAGTACGCGGGAGGCGTGATAGTCATCGAAGAGCTTGCCGCCGAACTCCAGATAGAGCTTGCCGCCGAACTGGGAGATGCGCTCGGAGATCTTCTCGGTCTGTAACTGTATATATTTCTGGTTGTCAAAACCTTCTTTAAACATTTGGTGGCTCCTGTGTAATCAAAATCAGATTATATTATAATATAAATTGAAGGAATATTCAAGATGAATGAAGAAAATCGTGCAAAAAAAGTTGGGTGGTGAAGAAAAGCAGAAAAAACTTCAAAAAATCGAATAAAACTTCAAAAAAGGTATTGACAAAGGGATTGGGAAGTGGTATAATATGCAAGCTGTCAGCGAGAGACGCAGTCAGGACAACGAAAGATCACGAGTTTGAAAAAAACTTCAAAAAACTTTCAAAAACCTCTTGACAAACAGAACTTGCTGTGGTATAATAAAAAGGTCGCTGAGATCGAACGAATCAACCGGTTGAAAAAAACTTCAAAAAAGTTTCAAAAACCTCTTGACAAACGAGATCGAATGTGATATAATAAACAGGCTGTCAACGAGATGGCGCAAAACAAATCGCTCATTGAAAATTGAACAACAATGTACTAAAGACTCCGAAAATTCTTTTGAATTTAAAGAAGCTCTATAACAAGTAATTGAGCAATAACAAGATCACTCTAATGAGTTGATATCAAGTCAGGGTAAAACCTGATTGACATACAATTTTTAGAGAGTTTGATCCTGGCTCAG
>JAFUQY010000265.1 GCA_017472105.1 Clostridia bacterium
ACACATTCGGCAGGCAGTAGTCCCCGTGGCTGAGAACGCAGTCTTCCTCCGGCTTGTTTTCCTTCAGCCAGTCAAGCAAGTGCCGCGCCGACGGGAATTGACGTCTGAGCTCATCCGGCTTGTCGTCCCAGTCGATCGTATCAATCCGGCTTTCCGCGTCGCGCAGTTCGTTGTCCAGCGAAAAATCCGTCAGATCACCGGAAACGGGCGCGTTCCACAGCATCGTCAAGCCCTCGGCAAGTCCCTTCACCAGTGCGGGGACGTCGTCGAGATACCGCGCCGCGCAGGACATCTCACCGTCGAGCCGCGACATGACGACATACTCCCGCCCGTTTTCCGATGCACGGCACAGCACCTCCGGCACAGGGAGTTTTCCGTGAAGCTGTTCCATGACCCGCCATTCGTTCACGGACGGGGCGGCAGTTTCGCTGATTTTCAGCACACAGTCGTCAAAAATCAGGACCTCGGACGCGGAAAGCCCGACCGTATCCGTCTCATACGCGCGCGTGCCGAGGAAATCCCGGATTTTTTCGGGGAAATTTGTTCCGTTCAAGTTCCCGCCACCGCCTTTGCCGCAGATTTGAGAAGCTTCACAGTGTCCTCATCCAGTGCATCGATGCCGGGCAGGGTGACGCAATCATCGCCGGTCAGCGCCATGTAGAACAGGCATGCGGCGAGGTAGGTTCCGGCAGGCGAGGGATGGTAGTCGTCGTCACAGTAGAGATCGATTTCCGGCGCGGTTTTCTTCACCTCCGCGAAGCCGAATCCGACGGGAATGCGCTTGCCACCGACCGCTTCAGCCGCCGCGTTGTAGGCATCGTACAGTTTTTCCTTCATTTCGTCATAGCTCAGCCCGGTTTTCGCGAGCTTCTCGGAGCCGTCGCGGTATGCCCAAGTCTGGTACATGTACACGGGCGTTTCCGGGAACAGGGATGCGAGCACCTTCGTCTGAGCCACGCAGTCGTCCCTGTTTTTCGCGGGATTGAAGCTCTGATCCTGTAAAATCACCGCATCCCACTTCTCCTGCGCCTTTTCGCGAACCTGTACGCCGAGCTCATGCGCCTCATCCGCGAACCATTTCAGATATGCCCCGCCGCGCAGAACCTTGCCGTACGAAATCGCGCCGCCGGACAGGGTCTCAAGCATTGCGGGAAGATCGTTGAAAAACGTAAAGCTGTTGCCGATAAACAATACTTTCATGGTGTTTCTCCCTATTGTAAATTTCAGTTTTTCCATCGGATGAGCATCACGGCGTCCTTCGCGGGAACCGTCATGCCGAACGCGCCGCAGGAGACAAAATCCGTCACATCCATCGCCATGGAGCACCGGGTGAATTCCCCGTCGAGCAGAATCTCAAACGTCCGCGCCGCATCGGTACGGTTGTGGAGGAAATACAGCTCCGCGCCGTCGGTGACCGTCTTCTTCACGCGCACGCCGGCAGTGTCACCGAACGTCGGAAGCAGAGGATCTGCGTGAACTGCGCCGTCAACTGCATCGGGATCGGTGAACTGCACCTGCGCAGGGTACTCTTCCGCCGTTTCCCGGGCAAATTCGGTGGGAAGATCGGTCTTCACCCACGTCACATGTCCGCCGCACGCGAGAAAATCCCCGACAAACTGCCGCACCGGTGCATCAAAGTCCCCGGAATCAAACAGCACGAGCGCGGAAAACTCCTCGTATCCGGTGGTAATCCGTCCGTGATGCACGCGGCACCCGGCAAGTCCGGCTTCATCGATCAGGTCAAAATCAAACAGCGCGTCCTCGAGCGTTTCCAGAACCGTTCCGTATGCGGATTCCAGTTTCTGCATACTTTCTCCCTGATAAGGTGCTGACGTGCACGGCCCGACGTTCCAGTATTTGTGATCCGGCACCGCGAACCGCTCATACGCCGCCGTCATGGGAATGAGCACGAGGACATCCGTTTTGTGAACCCCGTACGACGTGAACACACCCGCCCGCGCCGCTTTCAGCTCGTAATCCGCACGGTCATCATCCGGATAGCCGAAATAGGACGCCGCCTGATTCACGCCGAGCTGTGCCTGATAATACGCGGAGTTGAGGCGGTTTTCGTGCGTCGCTTTTTCCGGCGTTTTCCACCAGTTGTGCTCGAGATGGAAACTGTTTTCGCTCATCACCAGTGTTCTGCCGTACAGGTGCGCCGCCGAGGATGCCGTTTTTTCCGCCGTGACGTCGCGCGGGTCATCGCAGTACAAGCGGTCAACGCCGGGCATCTGCATGTGCCGCATCAGTCCGAACAGGTCCGCGTTCAGTCCGATCTGCATCGACAGCGTTTCCTCGCCGTAGAGATGCCCGGTCATCTTTGTGCCGTACTGTCCGCACCACGCCGCAATCTGCCCGAAGTAGTTTTCACCGAACAGGCGCGCCGCCGTTTTCCACCACAGTCTGCGGGACGAAGCAAAATCCCCGTCGGTATCATAGAAAAGATCGACATACCGCGCTTCAAATCCCGGAAGAATCGCATCCATCTCCTCCGTCCACGCGCAGACAGCGTCCGTTTCGTCAAAATACGAGGAGCATCCGTGCACCGGCAGACCCGGCTCGTCGGTGAAAAACGCCGTGATTTTCCGGATTCTGTCGTCCCCGAGGTGTCTGCGGTACCGCTCGTGCGTGACTTCGATGAATTTGGACACCACATCCCGCCGCATCAGATCGACATACGGAACCTTGTTCTCCGTGAGATAGTTGATCGGACGGGTCTGAAACGCGAGAATCCGCCAGTCGCCGTCCGGAAGACTCGCCCGGATCACGCCGTTTTCCGGAGTCAGAACCACCGCGGATTTCGTCAGAAGAACCCCGTTTTTCACCGGATACGCCGCCGCGAACCGACAGTCCCCGCAATTCCACTCGACGTCCCCGCCTGCTGTATCGCGCTTCATGCAGACGAGCCCCTTCACCTGTGCATCCGGGAGCTCCCGCAGAACCAAATCCCCTGCCGCACCGCTCGGATACGCACGCTCGTCGTAAATCCAGACGGAAAAACCGCGCGCGAACGCTTTGTCAATGAAATCCGCGAGGGACTCCCACACCGCGCTCTCATCCGCGAGATATCCCAGCGCCGCGTCGTCCATGTTCACGCAGAAGCCGCCCATCCCGAGCTCCGCCGCGCGGTCAAGATACGCATCCGTCTCGGCAAGTGACTTCGGGAAATAGTGGTGGATGATCTGCACCGGGCGCGTGTGGTTTTCCGGACATTTCAAGCGTCCGAGAAGCACTTCTCTCAGCTGATCCATCATTGTACACCTCCGTTTTTTCTGCTGCTGTTTTCATCATAGCATATTGTGTCCGAAAAATCAACCGCCGTCCGGGATTTTTTCTGCCGATCCCGCGGGATGAGAAAATCGGTGTGTTTTTTCCGGCATTTGTGAATGCAAATTGACAAAACCGTAAATATCCTGTATAATATTAAAAGCTTATCAAAAATTCACCCGAAAGGAATCTTCTCATGAATCAGAGAGAAAAATTCGGTTCCAGACTGGGCTTCATCCTCATTTCCGCGGGATGCGCCATCGGTCTGGGTAACGTTTACCGGTTTCCCATCATCACGGGAGCCTACGGCGGCGCGTTCTTTGTGCTGATCTATCTCTTCTTCCTTCTCCTGCTCGGTCTTCCCGTCATGTGCTGTGAGCTCGCAGTCGGACGCGGCAGCCAGCGAAGCATCGCAAACTCCTTCGAGGTACTGGAAAAGAAGGGTCAGAAATGGCACTGGATGAAGTACCTCGGCATCGGCAGCAACTACCTCTTAATGATGTGCTACACCACCATCGCAAGCTGGATGCTCATCTACTTCTGCAAGTACGTGACCGGCAGCATCACCGCCATCAAGACCGCGGAAGAACTCGGCGTCCTGTTCGGCGAAACCATCTCCAATCTCCCCATGCAGCTCATCGCGGTTGCGTTCACCACCGTGGCATGCTTCCTCGTCTGCTCCCTCGGTCTGCAGAACGGCGTGGAACGGATCACCAAGGTCATGATGGTTGTCCTCTTCGTGCTCATGATCGGTCTCGCAGTCTACTGCTGTACCCTCGACGGTGCGGCGGAAGGTCTGAAGTTCTACCTCATTCCCAGCATTGAAAACATCAAAAAAGCCGGCATCTGGACCACAATTTCCGCCGCAATGGGACAGGCGTTCTTCACCCTCTCCCTCGGCATCGGCGCCATCGCCATCTTCGGCAGCTACATCGGACGGGACCGTTCCCTCCTCGGCGAAGCGGTTACCATCACCTCCCTCGACACCTCCATCGCGCTCATGTCCGGTCTGATTGTGTTCCCGGCGTGCTTCACCTACAACGGCGGACAGACCGCTGATGCAGACTCCGTCGGTGCAACCTTCCTGCTGACCACGCTTTCCAGCATTTTCAACTCCATGCCCGGCGGACGCATCATCGGTGCACTCTTCTTCCTGTTCATGATTTTCGCGGCATACTCCACCGTCATCGCCGTATTCGAAAACATCGTATCCTTCTGGATGGAAAACACCAGGCTGAGCCGCCGCGCCATTTCCTTCATCAACATGGGTCTTCTGATGGTTCTCGCCCTTCCCGCAATTTTCTCCCTGAACATCTGGGGAGACATCACCATCGCGGGTCTCGGTTTCCTGGATCTCGAGGACAAGCTGGTTTCCAACCTCGCACTTCCCGTGGGCAGCCTTCTGTACGTTCTGTTCTGCACCTCCCGCTATGGATGGGGCTGGGACAAGTTCTTCGCAGAAGTCAACACAGGCTCCGGTCTGAAGCTCCCGAAGTGGCTCAAGCCGTACATGTCCTACGTTCTGCCCGTGATTATCATCATCGTGCTTCTCATGCCCCTGTTTGGTTAAAACAGGCGCTGTTTGGTTAAAACAGGCGCTGTTTGGTTAAAACAGGCGCTGTTTGGTTAATACAGTTTAAAGCGAAACCGCATCTTTTCCGAAAGGTGCGGTTTTTTCTTGCAGGATCACAAAGTTTATGCTATAATCACCTCAAAACCAACCCCAGGAGGGATATATGAACGAGTTATTTGAACTTTACCGACGCTGTTTTCCGTTCTGCGTGCGGGAGGAATCCGTGGTGCATGAACTCCTTGACGGCGGAAACGTGATCGGCGAATACGCGGACGGGCATCTCATCGGCGCAGCGGTCACGGAGAAGAACAACATCCTCCTGCTGTGCGTGGACTGTGCGTACCGGAATCGCGGCATCGGATCGCGGCTTCTGGCTGCGGCGGAACATTCGGTGCGGGATGCCGGATACACTGAACTCACCGTCGGAGCGGGCGAGCACTACATTATGCCGGGAATTCCCGCTGTCCACCCCGTCGTTGAGGAATCCCTGCGTCCGGATGCGGTCTATGCAGGACTTGAGGATCACACAGCATTCTTCCAAAAACGCGGATACACGCACCGCTGGGACTGCAACTGCTTCGACATGCGCGCGGAGTTTGACAGCCTTCCTCCGGTTCCGACCCGTGACGACGGCATCGCGTTCCGGTTTGCGTCCGTACAGGATCTTCCTGCCGTATGTGAATGTGTACAAAGCGCGCACGAGCCGTTTGTGAAATATTACCGTGATCCCGCCATCTACGGCACAGAAAACCGCCGCGTCCTGATCGCTGAGCACGGCAGTACCGTGACCGGAGCACTCATGGTCTGTACGGAAACGGAAGGACGCGGACTCGGCAGTGTCGGATGCACCGCAGTTCACGAAGACTGGCAGGGCAGAAAAATCGCCGCCGATCTCGTCATCCGCGGAACTCACGCACTCCGTGACAGCGGCATGGAACGGGCATACCTCGGCTACACGTACACAGGGCTCGACATCCTCTACGGCGCGGCGGGTTACCGAATCTGCTGTTACTACATGATGGGCGGGAAGAAGCTCCTCTCCACATCAAGTGCAAGTGCCGCATCCGTATGACGACATGGTTTTTTCACGCCGGTTCTGCTACAATACAGGCATACACCACACATAAGGAGCGGATTTCATGAGTTTATCGAAAAATTTCGGCGGAATCATCCGTCAGCGGCGGCGCGCAAAAGACTGGACACAGGAGGACATGGCGGATATCCTGAATGTATCGCCGCAGACTGTGAGCCGATGGGAAACCGGGGACGCGATGCCCGACATTTCCCTGCTCCCGGTACTTACCAATCTTCTTGAAGTTTCCGCAGATACCCTGCTTGGCATCGATGTGAGCCGGAAAGCCGTAAAAATCCGCGAATTTCTGGATCGCGATGACGGATACCGCCGCATGCCGTACACGACGGAAACCCGGAACGCCGCGATTGCGAATCTGCGTGAAGGACTGCGTCTGTATCCCGACTCGCAGGACATCAAAAGCCATCTGATTATCTGGCTGTTCCAGTCGTTTGAAGCAGAAAATCTTCGCGAAATGAACCGGCTGTGCGAGGATCTGATCGCCGTGGAACCGGACATGGTGAAGAACGCGAACACGATCACATTCCTGTGCGCCGCCGCGAAGACAACCGGAAACACCGAACGCGCACTCGAGCTCGCGAAACGTCTTCCGGATGAACTGCGGGACAAAAACATCATGATCTCCTACTGCCTCGACGGGGAAGACAAGGACGAAATCCTGCGCCGGGAGCTGTACCGTTCGTTCATTCTGATCGAAAGCTGTCTGCATCAATTCGCCTGCGCCCGGGATGCGAATACACCGGCGGACATTCTGCGTTACCGCAGTATTTACGAACATCTCCGCGAAGTGCTTTACGAAAACGACGACCTGATCCGGCATGAACAGAACAACGGGTATCAGACTGCGCGCGCACTGGCAAAAGCCGGGGACTTCGACAACGCTTTCCGGTATCTCGCACAGGACTTTGAGAGATTCGTCACACCCTTTCCGGAGAATCCCGTGCTGTCCGATCTGCGTGAGAAATCCTGCCGGGAGTATTACGCCGTTTCCCATGCCATGTCCGATGCGGAACGCCGGGATGAAGCCGCGCAGATGATACGCCTTGCCGGGCGGGATTTTTCCGACGCATTCAAGGCGGATCCGCGATATGCCGCGTATATCGGAAACTGGCAGAAACTCGCCGAAAGCTGAACATTTCACCGTTTTTTCACCGAAAAACGACACAATTCCCTTGAAAATCCGCTGTAACTATGTTATAATGATTTCAAATCCAATCAATACTTACATGGAGGATATTTCCAATGGGCAAGTTCGTTATCAAGCAGACCGCTACCGGTTTTAAGTTCGACCTCAAGGCAGGCAACGGCGAAGTGATCGCTACTTCCGAAATCTACACCACCGAAGCTGCGTGCATCAAGGGTCTTGAATCCGTTAAGGCATGCTGCGTGGGTGAAGTGGAAGACCAGACCGTTGAACCCGTTGAAGCAAAGAAGCATCCCAAGTTCGAGCTCTACGCTGACAAGAGCGGCGAATACCGTTTCCGTCTCAAGGCAAAGAACGGTCAGATCATCGCGACTTCCGAGTCCTACAAGACCAAGACCAGCGCTGAAAACGGCATCGAAAGCGTAAAGAAGAACGCTCCCGAAGCTGAAGTTACCAAGGCTGAATAATTCCCGCATCCGACCGCTGTATTCCGATTTCCCGGAAATATGGCGGTTTTTTCGTGCCTTTCCGACGGTTTCACACGTTTTTTCGGGGATTTCTCCCTGTTCCGACCGGTTTCACGCGCCCTCAGCCTTGACAAATCCCATACAATGCGGTATAATATAAGCTGGTATGACCTGAAAAATTCTTTACATAAAGGATCGATAATGGTGACAAATCATATTACCCGCGGTGCGGCTGTTCTTCTGAGTGCGCTGATGCTTGCAACTCCCGCGGCTGCATTTTCCGGCGGAGATCTTCTCTTCAGCCGGCCGGGTGAAATCTCATACAGAATCGACGCACTTCCCGGTGAGCGCAAGTCCGGCTTCGCTTTCACTGAGGACGAGGTCGATGAACCCGAAATCCCCGCAGTTTTTGATTCCGAAATCACGGTCGGTGTACAGCTGGATGAAAACGATGCCGCGATGCGTCTGTATTATCTGGGCATGCTCACCGGAAGCGGAACCAAGCCCGGCGGCGGAATCGAATTCTCCCTTGAACGGGGTCTGACCCGTGTGGAATCGGCGGTATTTGCCGTACGTCTGCTCGGCGCGGAAGAAGAAGCCACAGCCTCTCACTACGCACATCCCTTCGATGACGTTCCCGGCTGGGCATCCGATTACGTCGGCTATCTCTACCGCAGCGGTCTCCTCGATGATCTGGCACAATCCGAGAGCTTCGGACCCGGCATGGCGGAATCCACCGGACGGTTCATGAGCTACATGCTCTACGCGCTCGGCTACACCGGACAGGATGTCTCCATCGAAGAAGCGGAAGCCTGTGCGCGCTCCATCGGACTCTGCGTGACCGAAGAGGACGCTCCCCTGACCCGCGGCGGTGCTGTTACCGCAATGTACAACACGCTCCGCACCACGATGCGTGACTCCGACCGGGTATTCTCCGACTCCCTTGTAGAATCCGGCGCCGTTTCCTATCAGGACGCGATTTTCTTCCTCTGGAACGACGACGCGGCGGAAACCAACCGGTACATGGACGCAGTCGGCTACGGTGAGGAATGGGTTCTCCCGGACGGGTATTACAAAATCAAATCCACCGACGGCGGCAAGCTGCTCAATGTAGCAGTCACCGGTATGAATAACGACTACGAAGGCGTTGGCGTGACGATGTGGGAAAACACCGACGACATCACCCAGACCTTCCGTGTGGAACGAACCGAACGCGGTACCTACTACATCTACTCCGCGGCATCCAGGAACGGCTACGGCAGAGTTATCGGTGCAACGGATTCTTCCGATGTGACCGGTCTGTACAGCTCCTACCGTGCAAACGCAATGGAATTCCGCATCACCGGTACCCCGGACGGCACATGGTGCATTGAATCCGCCGACCGCGACGGTTTCTGTCTCACCTCCGAAGATTCATGGAAAAACGGCAGTCCCGTCATCCTCGCGGACAAGACCGCTGCCGCATTTGATACATGGGAATTTGAACGTCAGGGCATCGTGAACGCGGAAGGCGACGAGCTTGCCATCTGGGTTGCGGACTCCCTCGTTGTAACGCAGGGCGCATTTGACAGCTATTCCCATCAGGTTCAGAACGCACTCGACATCCAGCCCACCGAAGGCATGGTACGCGCGCCGTTCAACGCAACCGTCGTCCGCATTGACGCAAGCGAAATCGCATGCAACGCTGTTTGGATCCAGAGTACGAACAAGGTTCGCTACGCTGACGGCTCCTACGACTACATGACTGCGATCTTCCTGCACGACAACAACATTTCCGATCTGTACGTCGGTCAGGGACTCAAGCAGGGCGAATACTTCTACCACTCCGGCGACTACGGCATCTCTTCCGGCAAGCACGTACACGTCTCCTTCTACCGCGGCGAGTACAATGCATGGACCATGCGCGTCGGCAACGGTGATGTGAACGCGGAAGACGCACTGTTCCTCCCGGACGATACCTACATCTACAACGACTACGGCCTGGACTGGACGGTCACCTCTCTGGCAGATTAAGGCAATTCTCTGACTGATTTGCAACATGAAAAACGAACTCAACAAAAAAATCAAAAAGCTCTGCGATGAAGCCGGATCCGCCGCCGCTGCCGAAAAGTTTGAGGAACTCTCGGACAAAATGGAGGCAGAATACGACGCGCGCGTGAAGGCAGGCATGAGCGAGCTTGACGCATACCGCGACGTTCTCAAGGATGTGGACAAAATCCGCGAACTTCTGGACAGTCTCCCGAAAACCGCCGAGGATGAAGACCGGAAAAGCCGGCAGCTCTCCTTCAAATGGCTCTCGAAAAACCTGTCCCGCATCTCCGGGTGCATGTGGATCATGACCGCCATCGTCTACATCCTCTTCAGCATGACCTACGGCGGCTGGGAAATCACGTGGCTGATCTTCCTCTGGTCCGCAATCGGGCAGATTCTTCTCAACATGGCGAAGAAGGTCAACCGCGGCGTGAAGCTGAAAAAGGTGCTCAAAGGCGGGCTCTCCGGAATTCTCTGGATTGCCGCGACGATGTTCTACTTCTTCGTGAGCATGTACACCATGGACTGGCACCTGACATGGCTCCTCTTCCCGTTCACGGCGATTCTGCAAATCATGCTCAACGCCCTGTTCGGCGACTGAAACAACGATAAAATGCCGTAAATCTTCGGAAATACGGCATTTTTTATTGCAATTCGCCCTCTGCACTGTTCTTTCACAGATTTTACCCTGAAATTGCCGGATATTTCACATTCAATAATATCTCACAGGGTCTTGACAACCCAACGCAAATAAGATATAATATTCATGTGGGTGTATCTCAGCCCTGAGTGAGAGATTTAAAAAGTGAGCTTCTCTTGGCTCTTTCAAGAAAGTTACGAGTGAGCGTTTCGCTGCTCAAAATGCGAGAGTTATGAAATGGGGGCAAGGTGAACTTGTCCTTTTTTCATTTTCAACGGAGTCACCATGGACAACATAAAGCTGTACGAAATCAATCCCAGGTATATTACATATCTGTCCGCATATTCGCCGCATCTGTTTCTGAATAAACAAGCCGGTCAGAAAAATGAACGCAAGTACATCGGTATTGTATTTCGGATCAACCAGTACGATTACTTTGCACCGTTATCCTCTTTCAAAAACAAGCACAAGTTCATGAATGAAAGTCTTGATTTTATCAAAATCGGCAATTATGCGGTAATCAATCTGAACAACATGTTTCCTGTTCCGCCAGGTGAACGCTTCTATGTGGACATCGGCAGTCAACGGGATCCGTATTATCGTGATTTACTGCTTGCGGAATACCGCATCATCAAGTCAATTCAGGAAAAAATCCGAAAAAACGCACAGAATGTATATAAAATCAAATTAAGAGACGGCGACAGCACTTCTCTTGCAAAACGATGCAACGATTTCCTTCTTCTGGAAAAAGCATACAACGAATTCATCAGATAAATCTGTAACGGAGGTCCTCATGAAACCCATCACCGAATCCCTCACGAACCGGGAAAAATCCTACCCCATCATCACCGCGCATTCCGGATGCGAAGGTACGCCGGACAACAGCATCGAGCACATCAAAGCCGCCATTGCCAGCGGTGCGGAGTGCTTCGAAATCGACGTTCACGAGCATAACGGCACGCTCTACCTCACCCACGACGAAAAGGGGAACTACGAAGGATGCCCCACCCTCGCGGACTGTTATGCACTCGTTGCCGCGGACGACAGAGTCATCATGCAGTGCGACTGCAAATCGTTCGGACTCGCGAGAAAGTGCGCGGATCTCGCGGCGGAATACGGCATTCAGAACCGCGTTCTCGTGGCAGGCTCCGTGGGATTTGACGAGATTCCCGCCCTTGACGAAACCGAAACCGACTGGTGGCTCGGCATGTGGGAATCCGATCACGAAGCGGAAGAGCTGACCGAAAACTGCGCGAAGCTCCGCGAAATGGGCGACAAATACCGCATCGTCAACGTGGACGCCGGCATGGTCAACGACTTCATGATCGCGAAAATCCGCGAATACGGCTATCACCTCTCCGTCTGGACGGTGAACAACGAGGCCGATCTCCGACGGTTCCTTGCGCTTGATGTGATCTGGAACATCACCACCCGCACACCGAAACGCGCACTCGAGCTCCGCCGCGAAATCTGCGGGGTCTGACCCAACAAAAGAAGCGGATTCTCTGACATTTCTGCCGGAGATCCGCTTTTTCTATGCAATTTTTCCGCTTATTCTTCCGCGAGGAATTCTTTGAGCAGCGTACAGCGCACAACATGGCGGTCGTTGGCGATCATCTGCTCGAGCACTGACGTCTTGCCGACAAGGATCACCATCTTCGACGCGCGCGTGACGGCAGTGTACAGGAGATTCCTCGACAGCAGCATCGGTGCGCACTGGTACAGCGGGATGATGACGACGGGGTACTCGCTTCCCTGACTTTTGTGTACCGTGATCGCGTATGCGTGGTCGATTTCGTCAAGCTGTGTGAAGTCGAGGATGCACCGCCGCTCGTCAAACTCCACGGTCATGAGGTTTTCCTCGGTGTCGATATCCACAACCACGCCGATGTCGCCGTTGAAGATGCCCATCCCGTTCCGTCCGTCGTCGGTTTCCCATTCGACCGTGTAGTTGTTCTTCGTCTGCATGACGCGGTCGCCGACCCGGAAGATGAGATCGCGGGATTTGCGTTCTTTTTTCTGCGGTGCGGGAGGATTGAGTGCCGCCTGAATGCCCATGTTGAGCGTTTCGGTGCCGGACAGACCCTTGCGCGACGGGGTGATGATCTGGATTTTCTGCTGGATGTCCATTCCGTACGTGCGCGGGAGCCGGTTCTGCACGAGATCCACCACGGTGCGCGAGATTTCCTCCTCGCCGTTCCGCCGGATGATGAAGAAATCCGCGTCGATGCTCTTGTTTTCCGTGGACGGCATCTGACCGTCATTGATGCGGTGGGCGTTGGTGACGATCATACTGCTGCCGCTCTGGCGGAAAATCTCCGTGAGCCGCACGGTCGTGAATGCCCCGGATGCGAGAATATCGCCGAGGACGTTCCCTGCACCAACGGACGGCAGCTGGTCGGAGTCGCCGATGAGGATGAGCCGGGAGCCGTTCTTCATCGCGCGGAGCATGGACTCCATCAGGACGATGTCGATCATGGATGCCTCGTCGATGATGAGCACGTCCGCGTCGATGGTGTTGTCCTCATTTCGCAGGAAACTGGAGCCGACCTCGTCCTGGGCATCCATTTCGAGCAGGCGGTGGATCGTCTTCGCTTCGTGGGATGTGGCTTCGCTCATGCGTTTTGCCGCACGTCCGGTCGGAGCCGCCAGCGCGATTTCGTAGTCGAGTGAGGTAAAAATGTTGATAAGCCCCTTGATGATGGTCGTTTTACCGGTACCCGGGCCGCCGGTCAGAAGCATGACGCCTCCGGACATTGCCGAGAGCAGTGCCTGACGCTGAGCATCTGCGTAGGTGATCCCGGACTGGGCTTCGCACTTCTGAATCAGGAGAACGGAGTCGTCGACCGCCATTTTCGGGCACATCCGGTCGAGTTTTTTCAGTTTTTTCGCCGTGTAGGTCTCCGCATTGTAGTAGCGCGGCTCGTACACATATCGCGTATTGTTCTTCCGCACCTGCACGAGCGCAAGATCCTCACACGCCTTCTCGACGCACTGCACGACGCGTTCGTGGTAATTCCGGTTTCCGTCAAACAGCAGATCGACCGCGCACCGGCAAAGATCGTCAAACGGGAGACAGGTGTGTCCGGAACGTGAAGCTTCGGTTTTCAGCACATACGACAGCCCGTGGATGATGCGTTCGTCGGAGTCGGTGTCCAGCCCCATGCTCATCGCAATCTGATCCGCGCGGCTGAAGCTGATGCCCCAGAAGTCCTCGCACAGACGGTATGGGTTGTTTTTGATCCGGTCAACCGCCGCGCCGCCCCATTTTTTGTAGATTTTCATCGCGGTCTGCGGCGTGAAGAAATCCTTGCAGAACATCATGACCGCACGGGCGCCGGAGATGGATTTATAGTTTTCGGAAATGGCTTCGGCCTTTTTTTTCGTGATGCCGGAAATGTCCGTGAGCCAGTCGGGGTGATTCTCGATGACGTCAAAGGTGTCGGTGCCGAACATTTCGACGATTTTCTGTGCCGTTTTCGGGCCGATTCCCTTGACCGCACCGGACGCGAGATAACGAAGGATGTCCCCCTGCTCCGCCGGCAGTTTTTTCTCGTAGCTTTCCGCCGCAAACTGACGTCCGTAAACCTTGTGCGTCATCCATTTGCCGGTACAGGTGATTTTGTCGCCCTCCGCGAGGTACGGAATGATCCCGGTAACCGTGACGGGATGTCCCTCCGTGTCCTCGAGCTCGCAGACGATGTATCCGTTTTCCTCGTTCTGGTAGATGATGGAGTCCACGATTCCGGAGACGGTTTCGGGATCCTGCGGCGCTGTATTCATTTTCTGCTGGTTCATATCCGTCTCCTTTCGGTGAATCAGGATGAAAATCGTGGAATCCGGGTGTCCGAACTCCACGATGTCACAGGTTTCTTAGAATTCTCAGAAATTGAAGGTAGCCTTGATGTCGTCAGCGAAGTCAACCTGTTCCCACGGAGCGTTCAGGTCTTCTCTGCCCATGTGACCGTATGCGGCAAGATCGCCGTAGATAGGTCTTCTGAGGTCGAAGCGGCTGATGATTGCTGCGGGACGCATGTCGATCTTTTCGGTGATATAGTCGGCGATTACGAGGTCGTCAACCTTGCCGGTGCCGAAGGTGTCGAGCATGACGGATACGGGACGTGCCACGCCGATTGCATATGCGAGCTGAACTTCGCAGCGGTCAGCAATGCCGGATGCAACAACGTTCTTTGCGATGTAGCGCGCCATGTAGGATGCGGAACGGTCAACCTTGGTCG
>JAFUQY010000266.1 GCA_017472105.1 Clostridia bacterium
AAAATCTCGACTGCCTCTTCGACACCATTCTTGACTACATCCCCGCTCCCGAAGGCTAAGTTGACGAACCCCTTCAGCTCCTCGTTTCCTCCATCGACTACAACGACTACGTCGGTCGAATCGGTATCGGACGCATCGAGCGCGGCACCATCCATCAGGGCGAGGAAGTCGTCATCACCAACTACCACAATCCCGACGTTCCGCCGAAGAAGACCAAGATCGTCTCCCTCTACACCATCGACGGTCTCGGCAGAAAGGCTGTCACCGAGGCATCCATGGGCGACATCGTCTGCTTCTCCGGTGCGGAAAACATCACCATCGGCGATACCATTGCGTCTCCTCTCGATCCCGCTCCGCTGGAGTTTGTCAAGGTGAGCGAGCCGACGATGGAAATGACCTTCGCCGTCAACGATTCTCCGTTTGCGGGACGCGAGGGCAAGTTTGTCACCTCCCGCCAGATCCGCGAACGCCTTTACAAGGAGACCCTCAAGGACGTTTCCCTGCGCGTTTCCGACGGTGCGACCACTGACTGCTTCCAGGTTGCGGGACGCGGTGAAATGCACCTCTCCATCCTGATCGAAACCATGCGCCGCGAGGGTTATGAAGTCTGCTGCTCCACGCCCCGCGTGATTTACAAGGAAATCGACGGCGTGAAGTGCGAACCGATGGAGCATGTTTCCCTCGACGTTCCGGAAGAATACGTCGGCGCGGTTGTGGAAAAGCTCGGCGCACGCAAGGGTGATCTGCTGGAAATGGGACTGCACGGCTCCCGCATGAAGATCGAATACTCCATCCCGGCGCGCTGTCTGATCGGCTACCGGAGCGAATTCATGACGGACACCCTCGGCGAGGGCATCATCAACTCCCTCTTCGACGGCTACCAGCCTTTCCGCGGCGAGGTTGTGACCAGATACACCGGTTCCCTTGTGGCATCCGAAGACGGCGAGGCGACCTCCTACGGTCTCTTCAACGCACAGGACAGAGGCGTCATGTTCATCGGCGTGCAGACTCCGGTTTACGAAGGCATGCTGGTGGGTGAATGCCCGAAGAAGGAAGACATTGCCGTCAACGTATGCAAGAAGAAGCATCTGACCGCAATCCGTTCCGCAGGTGCCGACGAAGCGCTCCGCCTTGTGACGCCGAAGGTATTCTCCCTCGAGCAGGCGATCGAATTCATTGCCGAGGACGAGCTGATTGAGGTTACCCCGAAGTCCATCCGTCTCCGCAAGGTGATTCTGAACACGGAAAACAGACTTAAAGCGCAGGCAAGACTGAAAAAGGAATAAGATACATCCGGCGTGTTCCGCGGTTTTCCGTGGGGTGCGCCGGTTTTGGTTTTTGGGGGCGGGATTGCGGATGCGGCGGTGGATTTTGTGAAATAAATTTGATCGGCTGATGTTGCGGTCGCTTTCGCGAAAATGGAATTTGATCGGCTGACGTTACAACCCCAACCAATTGTAGGGACAGGCGTCCGGATGCTGACAGAACCGGGATTTTCGCGGGATTTTCATGGGATTTCAAATATGTCCGATGTGTGAAAATAAATTCTGTTCACTCAATTGTCAATTCCTTCCATTCTCCACCACGCGTCACTTTCCGTCATTTCTTCCGTATTCCGCGTGGGTTATCCGCTCCATTTTCACGTAAATTCCGCGCGTTTTCTGGGAAACAATTTGTGAACAAGGGGTGAGAAAAAAGTGGGAAAAATTGAGGATGACAAACGAACTTTTGTTCGGTATAATATAGGTATCAAATCAAACCGAACAAACGGAGGATACCGATATGACAAAATTTCTCGACGAATTCGACTGCGAACCCGAATACATGCCCTACCCGAAATTCATGAAAAAATCCACCCTCTCGCACCCGGCGCGGCTGATCTACACGATGTTCCTCGACCGGTACAAGCTCTCGAAAATGAACAACTGGCGCGACGACGAGGGGCATATCTACATCGTCTACCCCATCGAGCACGTGTCGGCGGATTCGGGGATGAGTGACTCGACCGTGCGCAGAGCAATCGAGGAACTGAAGCAGGCACAGCTCATCATCACCCGCCGCCACGGATTTTCCACGCCGAACCGGATTTACGTCAAAGTCCCGGACGACGCGAAAATGACCAAGCCCGCATCCGTCCGCAGGGATTCAAAAATCCATTTCGAGAACGAACGCAAAGGCGGCTGGGAGGACTGGGTCGATCTGCATCAGAAGAACAATGCCGCACCGCCCGAAGCTGAACGGACTGACTGCCCGGAAACGGAATCTGTTCAGGAATGCACAATGTCCGCCCATGAACGTACTGAGCAGTCAGGGATGAACACAGTGACCGTTCGGGAAGAAGCACTCACACCGTCCGCAGATGAACAGTCAGTGTGCCCGGAAATGAACACTCACTCCGCTCACGAACGGACACCTAATAAAATAATACCTAATAACATAAATTCCAATCACATAATCTCTAACAATAAGCGTGCGTACGGGAAGTTTGAGAATGTTTTCCTGACGGAGGCTGATTACGAACGGATACGCCGGGAGCATGTGACGGAGTTTGACGAGATTCTGCTGTTTCTGTCGGAGTATTTCCACGACTGTCCCGAGGTTGCCGAGAAGCCGGAGAACGCCGATCACGCAGACTGTCTCCTGCGGCTGTTCGGGTGATGGCGCAATTTCGGCTGATATGTTGACATTGTGCGCATAATGTGCTATACTATATACAGAATTACAGCAGGAGGCATGTGCAATGGAAACCACCAATCTGAACATCCGCACCGACAAGGAGGTCAAGCTGGCTGCCGAGAAGATTTTCGAAGAGCTCGGGCTGAACATGACCACCGCCGTCAACATTTTTCTGCGTCAGACCATCCGCGAAAACGGAATACCCTTTGATCTGAAGCTGAACACGCCCAACGAAACCACCGCCGCCGCAATCGAAGAAGGCAGAAAGCTGGCGCACGACAAAAACGCCAAAGGCTACACCAGCATGGCGGATCTGAGGGCGGCACTGGAAGAATGAAATATGAAGTCAGGTTTGTCAATCAGTTCAAGAAGGATCTGAAACTGGCAAAGAAACAGAACAAGGACATCGAAAAGCTGTACACCGTCATTGAAAAGCTCGCGAACGGCGAAAAACTTGACGCGAAATACCGCGATCATGAGCTGACCGGAAATTACAGAGGATGCCGGGAATGCCACATCGAACCGGACTGGCTTCTGGTTTACGAAATCATCGACGATGTTCTTGTTCTCGTCCTCAACCGCGTGGGCAGTCATTCCGAACTGTTCCGATGACAAAATATCACACCACAACAGGAGAATCACCATGGATTCAGCTACTTACCAGATGGACATCGTGCGGCGGCTTTCGTTCAACCGGCCTGCGGGAACTGCGGAATGCGAACGTGCCGCTGCTCTCATCGCGGACGAAATCCGTGCGCACGGCGGGAAGGTTTCCGTCGAAGAGTTCCGTTTTGACTACTTTATGATTGACAAAGCGTCCTTCCGGGTCACCGCGCCGTATGAGAAGGACTACGCCGTCACCGGGATCGGGTACTCGGGCAATCTCTCGGGCACCTTCCCTTTCCGCTACGTGGAGCGGGCGACAGACATCGACATGGCGGACACCGACGGGGCGTTCGTGCTCTTCAACCACCTCGATCCGGAGCAGTACAAACCCGTGTACGAGTCCGGTGCCGTCGGGTTCATGACGCCCTCGGGCAAATGGTACGACACCGATGCGACTGCGGATCTGACCCAGTCAAGGCTCGGCGCGAAGCTCAGGCAGATCGGGATCAAGCCGGGGTTCCGCATCCGCTGTTCCGACGCGATCGAGATGGTGCGGATGGGAGCGGAGACCGTACAGTGCGAGCTGAAGCAGCACACGCACACCTTCACGACGCAGAACGTGATTTCCGTGATTGAAGGCACGGATCTGCCCGGCGAGTACATCACCTTTTCGGCGCATTACGACAGCGTTCCGACCGGTCTGGGTGCCTTCGACAACGCAACCGGATGCGCGGCGCTTCTCGATCTGTACCGGTATTTTATGGAAAACAGGCCCCGGCGGACGATGGTGTTCCTGTGGTGCAGTGCGGAAGAGATCGGGCTCGTCGGCTCGCAGGACTTCGTGAAGCGGCATCCGGAGATCATGGAGCACGCGAAAATGGAAGTGAATTTCGATCTGACCGGGTGCGTGCTCGGGTACGACGGCGTATCGATAGCTGCCGCGCAGAGCGTCTGTGACACGATGAACGCGTTTGCCCGGGAGAGACGCCACTCCTTCGAAGTCCGCCGCCACGCAGCCTCCAGCGACTCCACAGCGTTTGCGGAAGCGGGTGTTCCGTCGTTCAGTTTCTACCGCCACGGCGAAGCGGAGCTGCACAACCGGTACGACCTTCTTCCTCCGCTCGACGGCAGATGCATGGCGAGAACCGTGAATCTGGTGCGGGAGTTTGTTCAGTGGTGCGACGGGGCGGAAGTGTTCCCGATCGATCCCGTGATTCCCGAGGATATGATGAAGGAAGTGCGGGCGTATCTGGGACGGTGAATTTCACGCCGCGGGAGGGCTGCACGCCTCAATCCCGTTTCACGCCTCATCCGCCCCGATGGGGCACCTTCCCCGGCTGCGTTCATTCGACTTAGACTTATTGTGCCTGCACGGGGAAGGCTTCTTTGGTTTATGCTCCCGCAGTCCTACGGATGTATATCGGTGTTTTTTTGAAAATTATCGTTCATATCCGGCGATGAGGCAAATCCCCGGTTCCGTAGGGCTGCCCCTTGCGGGTAGCCGCCGTAAAATACAGGTGTACATGATGTCAGCCGTATGCGGAATGAATGGGGCGGATGTAATGAACCGACCAATTACGGTTGAACGGAATCTTTCAGCGGTTGACCGCAAGGGTCAACCCTACGGTTATCAAAGAAATTGCGCTGACGGACAGAG
>JAFUQY010000267.1 GCA_017472105.1 Clostridia bacterium
GAAATCGCGGTCGGATACGCCGTCCATGGAGTTTTCCGTCACGCCGTCGAGCCCGAGAAGATCCGCAACCATGTGCCGGTCAATCGGGTAGGTCGTGGATGCCAATGCCCCGGAGCCGAGCGGAGAAACGGAGGTGTGCGCGTGGATTTCGCGGAGTCTGTTGTCGTCGCGGAGGAACATCTGCCCGTACGCGAGAACGTAGTGCGCAAACGTCACGGGCTGTGCGCGCTGAAGATGCGTGTATCCCGCCATGACAGCGTCGGTGTTGTCCTTCGCAATCTTCGAAATCGCGGCGAGCAGACCCTTGATGAGTTCGCGGATCTCGCAGATTTCGCGGCGCAGATACAGACGGATGTCAAGCGCGACCTGGTCGTTGCGGCTGCGTGCGGTGTGCAGTCTCTTGCCGGTGTCGCCGATGCGCTTTGTAAGCACTTCCTCGACGAACATGTGAATGTCCTCGGCTTCGGGATCGATGGGAAGCGCACCGGATTCGATGTCCGCACGGATTGCCATCAGCTCTTCGACAATCTTGGCGGATTCGTCGGGAGAGATGATGCCCTGTCTGCCGAGCATGGTCGCGTGCGCGATGGAGCCTTCGATATCCTCGCGGAACATGCGGGAGTCGAAGGAAATAGAGGAGTTGAAGTCATTGACGCGGCTGTTTTCTGCCTTCGAGAAGCGCGCGTCCCACATTTTTGCCATTTTTTAATCTCCGTTATAAGAACAGTATGCGTAACAATCAGGGGTGCTGACGGTTACGCAAATGCTGTATAAATGTTGAATTTAAAAATACCAGATCGTATGCGAATTGCAGATGTGTCGTATGGAAATTGCAGATTTTACGGTGGGAGATCGATGATCTCCCCTACTGTAATTGCCAATAGGTGCCTCAGGGGTACGTCATTTTAAATCGAACCGAACCGCAGGCACAGAAATACATCCGTAGCTGAACCAGAAACGATTTCAGTAGGGGAGATCATTGATCTCCCGTTTGAAAATCGCGGCTGACATACCATCTGTGAAGAGCCGTTGAACTGTTTTATTCCTTCCAGTTCTTTTCGGCGAGAGCCTTCATCTTGATCGGGAGACCGAACAGGTTGATGAAGCCGTCAGCGTCCTTCTGGTTGTAGTCTTCGTCCACGCCGAAGGATGCGGTCTGTTCGCTGTACAGGGAGTAGGGAGAAGTAACGCCCGCGTTAATCATGTTGCCCTTGTAGAGCTTGAGGGTAACGTCGCCGGTCACGTGCTTCTGGGTTTCGTCAACGAACGCGCAGATTGCTTCGCGGAGAGGCGTGAACCACTGACCGTTGTAAACGAGTTCAGCCATCTTCTGACCGACCATGGTCTTGAAGTGCGCGGTTTCCTTGTCAACGGTGATGGTTTCGAGAACGTCGTGTGCCTTGTAGAGAATGGTGCCTGCGGGAGTTTCGTAAACGCCGCGGGACTTCATGCCGACGAGACGGTTTTCCACGATGTCAAGAAGACCGATGCCGTTTGCGCCGCCGATCGCGTTGAGCTTTTCGATGAGGGTCACGCCGTCCATTTCCACGCCGTCGAGTGCGGTGGGAACGCCCTTTTCAAAGTGCAGGGTGATGTAGGTGGGAGTATCGGGAGCCTGCTCGGGGGATACGCCCAGTTCCAGGAAGCCCTTCTTGTTGTACTGGGGTTCGTTTGCGGGATTTTCAAGATCGAGACCTTCGTGGGAGAGATGCCACAGGTTCTTGTCCTTGGAGTAGTTGGTTTCGCGGTTGATCTTCAAGGGGATATTGTGCGCTTCCGCGTAGTCGATTTCTTCGTCGCGGGACTGGATATCCCAGATTCTCCACGGAGCGATGATTGTCATGTCGGGAGCGAGTGCCTTGATGGTCAGCTCGAAACGGACCTGGTCGTTGCCCTTGCCGGTGCAGCCGTGGCAGATTGCGTCAGCGCCTTCCGCGAGTGCGATTTCAACCAGACGCTTTGCTATGCAGGGACGTGCGTGGGAAGTGCCGAGGAGGTAGTCTTCGTACTTCGCGTCAGCCTTCAGACAGGGCCAGATGTAGTCGGTGACGTATTCCTGACGGAGGTCTTCGATGTACAGCTTGGATGCGCCGGTCTTGAGTGCCTTTTCTTCCAGACCTTCCAGTTCGTCCGCCTGACCTACGTTGCCGGAGACGGCGATGATTTCACAGCCTTCATAATTTTCCTTCAGCCACGGAATAATAATGGATGTATCCAGACCGCCGGAATAGGCGAGAACGATTTTCTTGATTTCCTTGCTCATTGGTAAGTACCTCATTAATAATTATTAGTTTTGATGTCATAATTATACATCTTTGCCTGTGAAAAAGCAATATGCATGTTCAACAAATCGACAAAATAAAGCCGTGGTAATTTATTGTTATGTACAAAAAATCCGCATTTATACAGGGTTCGTGAATTTCTTAAAGGATTGAATAAATCCTGATTTTGAATGAATATATTAAATATACACCGATATGCAGAAATTGTCGTGTATTCATGCACTTCTGCCGGGCATACTGTATCGGGACGGAATCCCGAAACGAACCAAAGGAGCGATGAGATGAGAACAACAACAAAACTGACGGCGTTGTGCGCGGCGTGCCTGCTTGCCTGGCCGGTCTCGGCGAAGGGAATTTTTGACCGGCTTCTGCCTGAGGAAACGGAGGAACTGTCGGAGGACGTGACCCCGAAGCGCGGCGAAAAGAGTCCGCTGTACAGCAAGAAACCGGACGAGCCGGCGGAACCGGAGAAATCCGCACCCACGGCGGCGTCCATGTCGTACAGCTGGTACTTCAAAAAGACCGACGACGGAAGCCGACCGCCCGTACCGCCGGAGATGAGCTTCATCACGGACTGCGGCGGAGTCTTCATCGGACGGGACGCGAAGGAAATCTGTCTGACATTTGACGTCGGCTACGAGAACGGGAACGTCGCGAAAATCCTCGATGTATTAAAGGAAGAAAACGTCCCGGGCGCGTTCTTTGTGCTGGAAAACGTCGTCACGAGGAACACGGAGCTTGTGCAGCGCATGATTGACGAAGGTCACACGGTCGCCAACCACACGGCAAGCCACCGTGACATGAGCGAGATCACATCGAAAGAGGAATTTGCGGCGGAGCTGACGAAAATGGAACAGATTTACCGGGAAACAACGGGGTGTGAGATGGCAAAATACTACCGCCCGCCGGAGGGACGCTTCAGCCGCGACAACCTCGTCTGGGCACAGGAGCTGGGGTATAAAACCGTCTTCTGGAGCTTCGCCTACGCCGACTGGGACAACAACAGCCAGATGAGCCCGGATGCGGCAGAATCGAAGGTTCTCGCAGGCACCCACAACGGCGAAATTCTCCTGCTCCACCCGACGTCGGCAACAAACGCGGCGATTCTCGGCGATCTGATCCGCGAATGGAAGGCGATGGGATACACCTTCGTCACGCTTGATACCGCATGCGGAAGCTGAGCCTGATCCTCGCCGCGGTACTGCTCTTCGGGATGCCGGTTTGTGCCGAAGACCCGCACGGCGGAGTGGTGTATTCGTGGAAGAACAGCGGCAAGCAGATCGCGCTGACGTTTGACGACGGTCCGCATCCGCAGCAGACGCCGGAAATTCTCGCAATCCTCGAGGAATACGGCATCCGCGCGACGTTTTTCGTCATCGGACAGAACGCGCAGTGGTACGGCGACTGTCTCGCGATGGTCTACGAAGCGGGTCACGAGATCGGCAACCACAGCTTCTCGCACGCAAATCTGACGAAAACGGGCTACGACGGCGTCTGTCAGGAGATCGAGGAAACGGAGCACCTCATCGGAGACCGCGTCCCGTGCAGAACCTCGCTTTTACGACCGCCGGAGGGCATGATCGGGGAAGACGTGTTCCGTGCCGCCGCCGAGCGGGATTACACCGTGGTCTGCTGGTCGGTCGATACCCGCGACTGGGCACACACACCGCCCGAATCCATCGCGCAGAACGTTCTCTCCACAGTCGAGGGCGGCGACATCATCCTCTTCCACGACTACATCGGCGGAGACACCCCAACCCCGACGGCACTGCGAATGATTATCCCGAAGCTGCTGGAACAGGGGTATGAGTTTGTCACGGTATCGGAGCTGATCGGCGCGGGCGAGTGAGATAAGAGGGAATAGGAAATAGGGAAGAGGGAAGAAGGAATAGGGAAGAAGGAATGAAAATTTCCTCCGGAAATTAATTGATTAAAACGTGCGGTCGGGAGCTGAACGATATCCCCAAACCGCAC
>JAFUQY010000268.1 GCA_017472105.1 Clostridia bacterium
ACGATGACGGTTTTGCCGAGCCGGTTGATTTTCATCAGAAGGCTCATGATTTCAAAGGACATTTTCGGGTCAAGGTTGCCCGTCGGTTCGTCCGCAATGATGACCTTCGGGTTGTTGGCGAGTGCTCTTGCGAGAACGACACGCTGCTGTTCACCGCCGGAGATTTCATGCGGGAACACGTCCTGCTTGCCGGTGAGGTTGACGGTGTTGAGGATTGCGGGAACGCGGCGTGCGATTTTCTTCCGCGGTGTGCCGACGACTTCCATCGCGAATGCGACGTTTTCGAACACGGTTTTCTTCGGGAAGAGGCGGAAATCCTGGAACACAACGCCAAGCTCGCGGCGGTAGTACGGCACACGCAGATCGGACATGTTCGCGAGGTCAAAATTTCCTACGGTGAGCTTGCCCGAGCTGATGCGTTCTTCCCGGAGGAGCAGCTTCATCAGCGTCGTTTTGCCGGCACCCGAGTGACCCACGATGAACACGAACTCGCCCTCGTCGATGTGCAGATTCACACCCTTGAGTGCCATCGTCCCGTTCGGGTAGGCTTTTTTTACGTTTACGAAATCAATCATAGAGTTCCTTTCTCGCGCTCCGGAAACCTGTGACGAATCCCCGGAAACCGCGCGGAAAAATGCTGCCGTTTTTATTGCGGACTGCACAACACGGCATGGTGAAGAGCACCCGCAATACAGGTATAACGACAGTTTACTATCGGATTTTTTGTACTTTTTGTATAAATTTTATGTACAAAGCGCAATAAAAACACTGAGGGAACAGAATCTTTGACGAAACTGTTCCCCTGATGCATTTCATATTATATCAGAAAACCACGGAAAATTCTACTGGCAAAATGCCGAATAATCGTGAACATTATCTGAATATTTAATTATATTGAAGGATCAATACTTGACGGGCTTGGTGGTGAGGTATCTCTTGACCATGAGCGCAACCTTGAAGGTGATGGCGTGGTCGAATTCTCTCAGGTCAAGACCGGTGAGCTTGCGGATCTTTTCGAGACGGTAAACGAGGGTATTTCTGTGAACGAAGAGCTTTCTGGAAGTTTCGGAAACGTTGAGGTTGTTCTCGAAGAAGCACTGGATGGTCATGAGGGTTTCGCGGTCCAGAGAATCGAGGGAGCCGTTCTTGAAGACTTCCTGAAGGAACATTTCGCAGAGCGTGGTGGGAAGCTGATAAATCAGACGGCCGATACCGAGGTTTTCGTAGGAGATGATATTCTTTTCGGTGTCGAATACCTTGCCGACTTCGAACGCAACCTGCGCTTCCTTGTAGGAGCGGGCGAGATCCTTGATGTTGTCAACAACGGTACCGATACCGATGGAAACCTTCACGTAGAATTCGGAATTGAGCGTATCCGCGATGGACTTTGCGATCTTTTCGATTTCCTTGATGTCGGTATTGGGCTTGACTTCCTTGACGAGGACGATGTCCTGCTCGCCGGTGGAGATGACGTAGTCCTTGTTCTTGTCCGGGAAGATGTTCTGAACCATATCAAAGGAGAGAACGTCGGACTTGGAATGGAACTTAATCAGGAATACGACACGGGTTTCCTCCGCGTTGAAGCGCAGCTCCTTGGACTTGATGTAGATATCGCTCGGGAGGATGTTGTCCAGAATGATGTTCTTGATGAAGGAATTCTTGTCGTACTTTTCATCATAGAGGTTCTTGATGTTGGAGAGAGATACGGCGAGGATGGTTGCGATCTTTTCCGCGTACTTGTCCTCTCCTTCGATGAAGACGATGTATTCCCACTTGGAACCCGCTCCGATGGGCTTGTAGGTATAGCCGCTCGAGGTGATGGCATCGGATGTATAAGCAAGCTCGTCGCGAACACCCTGTCTCATTTCTCCGATCTTGACAAGTTCGCTGCATGCGATGATTACGCCGTTGTCGTCGATCACGCCGATTACGCGGTCCACGGCATCCCTCATCTGATGAATGATACCCTGAAATAGACGATTTGACATATGCTGCCCCTTCCATTACTTATAATTTTTATGTCATTGTTAATACTACACTATATTTTACATTATAATTTGTAATTTTTCAATAGGGAATTGAGGATTTTTTATAGAAATTTCGAATTTTTTTCGCATTTCATCATCTTTTTGACAATGCGGGCGGGAATTTCTTCCAGTTAATGGCAATATCGGCTCCCATGCCGCCGGATTTTCGGAAAAACAGAAACCCGGCACACTCTGTTTCGGAGAATGCCGGGCTGGGAAAACGGAATTATTTCTTGTAGAGAATGATGGTGTAGATGTAGTACACCGCAAAGAGCACGCTGACGATCACGGTCATGGTGTAGAACAGGACGGGCACACCGCGGAACCGGTCGTAGAACATCACGGTCACGAAGAGGTAGAGTGCGAGTGCGCTGATCATGGCGGGCGTCATGTATTGCGCGGAGGTGTCAATCTTCTTTACCAGCGTTACGGCGAGATATGCGAGGGAAAGCACGAGGCATGCGCCGAAGACGATCTGGAGCACGGGCAGCAGGGTTTCATGGAAGAAAAATTCGCGGTTCGCCTCGCTCCTGACAAAGTCAAAGAGGGATCCTACGATAATATCCGCCAGAATGATGATGAGAATACGGGAGAGAACGATTCTGCCCGCTTCATTCTTGGAAAGGGACGCCATTTTGTTTGCGCCCGCTGCTGCGTTCGTTTTGGTCATTTTCGCCATATTCATACACGACAAGCCGCCGGGTCTTCCCCATTGAGCGGCTGCTCCTTTCAAATGTGCAGATGGATCTATGGATAAGGAAATTCCTGTGGACAGGGGTTCAGAGCTCGTACCTGCAAGAGAGGCAGGAGAGCACAAAGGGTGCTGCGGTTTCGGTGCGGAGGATGCGTCTGCCGAGTCCGGTCAGTTTCATGCCGTGCTCTTTTGCGAGGGCTGCTTCCTCTTCTTCAAATCCGCCTTCGGGTCCGATCATGACGGCCGCCGTTTTCGGAGACGGGACTTCGTCGAAGAGTCCGGGAAGGGGTTTTGTGCCGCCGGCTTCGTAGCAGAAGAGCGGAAGATCACACAAAGCGGCTTCCGTCACGGCGTCTCTGAGAAGAATCGGCTCGCGCACGGTCGGGATCACTGCCCTGCCGCACTGTTTTGCCGCCTCATAGACGATCCGCTGCCAGCGTTCGGTCTTTTTGCGGTAGTCGGATTTCTCCAGCTTTACGGTGCACCGGGACGTGATGACGGGAACGAACTGTACCGCTCCAAGCTCCGTTGCCTTCTGTAAAACCGTGTCAAACCGGTCGCCCTTGACGAGTGCCTGATAAACGGTCACGCGGTAGGGCGGCTCATTTTCGGACATGCGGGAGGAGTGTACATCAAGCGTCACGCTCTGCCCGGTTTCCCGTACCGTTGTTTCGTATTCGGTCCCGTTTTCATCGCAGACGGTCACGTGCTCGCCCGGCTTCATCCGAAGAACGCGGGTGATGTGCGCGGCGTCGTCCCCTGTGACGGTGATGACCGTGCCGTTTTCATCGGCGGTGATCTGGGATGCGGTCACGAAAAATCTCGGCATGGCAGATGTCCTTTTTGCATGGTGTTTAAAAATGAGCGCAATAATCCTTTTTTACATACCCGGGTATTATAGCACAGAAAATCCGATTTGTCAAACCGTTTTCCACGCTTTTTTCCGGATTTCTCCATTCTATTCCGCCGTCATCGCAGGAATTTACAAATTATTCACAATTATTCCGTCCCATCAGCGCCAGAACAGGGGAATTTCCTTCCAGACGCCGCCTTCCATAGCCGCTTCGTGCGCGATGAGCCCGGGAACGGACATATCCATGGCGCGGACGACGTCGATGGGAGGCTTGGTATCGTTGATGACGGAATCGAGAAAATCGCGGACGAGGTAGTATTCGCTGGTGCCGTGACCGCCGAGCTTTGCCTCCGCCGGTGCATTCGGATCGGACGCCGAGACCTTCATGGGAACGCATTCCGTGTCTTCGCCTTCAATATATTTCAGACCGACGTTGTCGTAGCGTGTCCGTCCGCTCTCGAGGCATCCCTTCGTACCGTAGACGGAGTAGGTGCAGAGCGGTGTTTTGCGTGTGGCAACGGACGAGCGGCAGACCTTGATCGTGGCTCCCTTTTTGGTTCTGAAAAGTCCGACCTGCATGTCGATGAAGCCGGCGCCCTCGTGCGGGAGGATGGTTGCGCGGTTTCCGGATGCGGTGCAGGATACGATGTAATCATCAGGCATGAGCTGGAGAAGCGGACCGAGACTGTGGGAGCAGTAATGCAGGGGCGCACGGTGGACTCTCCACTTCTCTTCCCCGGTTTCGGCGTCGATGATGAGGTCGCGGATTTCGTGGACGTAGTCGGCTTCGGCGTAGTAGATATCACCGAGCTTGCCGGCATCCGCCATTGCCTTCCATTCGAGTGCAAAATGCATGTAGCAGCAGTTTTCCGCCATCATGTACTTGCGGTCGTGGGTACGTACGGCGTTGAAGATGCGTTCACATCCCTCGAGCGTGGAGGCGGCGGTGACTTCGGAGAGCACGTGGCATCCGGCTTCGATGGCGTCGACGACTTCGTCCGCGTGATACGGCATGGGCGTTCCGAGCACGACGATGTCGCATCCGCTCCCGATGAAATTGCCGTAGTCGGTGAAGAGCGCGGTGTCAGCGAGTCCGTAGTCCCGTCCGTGCTTCGCGAGCTTTTCTTCGTTCGTGTCGCAGAGCGCGGTGACCTCGGTCAGGGGATTCTTCGTGAAGATGTTCCCGTAAGCCGTGCCGCGTCCGATGCCGACCAGACCTACCCTGAGTTTTTTCATGACAGTGTCCTCCTGTGGTGTGGTTTTTTATAGGTTGTATATATCCGCAATCGCGCGTGCAGTTTATGCCTCATCCACCACCGCATTTTCTCCGGAAAATACGGCGGTCCCCCTTCCCCATCACGTTGGTACGGTTTTGATTCTTCGTACATACAGGGGAAGGCTTCCTGAATTTCACGTCCCGCAGTCCTACGGGCATTCCGGGTGATTTACCGTAATATTACGCTTTATATTCGGCAATGCTGCGGGATGAACAATCCAATATGCCTTCCCCCGCAGGTATGAACGGTTTCAGTCCGCCTGACGGTGCGGGGAAGGTGGCACGATTTTTTCAAAAAATCGTGACGGATGAGGCGTGATAATTCCCATGAGGTGTGCTCTCACAGTGTAATTCCGGGTATATACTTTTCCACCCCATTCTACCGCATATTTATGAACATTCCCCATCGCATCCGTGACGGATGTGTGAACTGCATAAAATTCCGCAAATCGTGAAAAAATTATGAAGATTTATCCCTGAATTCATTGACAAACCGCGTCCGGCTGTGCTATACTAAGTCGATATCACGCGAACATCCGGCGATCCGTGCGGATCTGCAAGGTCTGACGCAGAATACACCGAACCTTGCCGCCGGTAAGGCTTTTTTTATGGCATCGCGCGACAAATACAAAAATTCTCGGAGGAAGTTATGAAACTTTTCTACCAGCCCAGCGATAAGCCGAAATTCAGTCAGCTCATCGTCTTCGCAATCCAGCAGCTTCTCGCAATCATGGCTGCAACCCTGGTCGTACCGGTCATCATCGGCAACGGCATGGCTCCCGCAGCGGCACTGTTCGGCGCAGGTGCCGGTACCCTTGTTTATGTCCTGTTCACCCAGAAGAAAAGCCCCGTATTCCTCGGTTCTTCCTTCGCATTCCTCGGCTCGATGGCTGCCGCATTTGCAGGTGCCGCATCCACAGCCGTCGGTTATATCGGCCTGATCCTCGGTGCAGTTTTCGCGGGTCTCGTTTACGTCGTCATCGCGATCGCCGTCAGATTCGCAGGCGTTGAATGGCTGAACAAGCTCATGCCCGCGGTTGTTATCGGTCCCACCGTCGCCATCATCGGTCTCTCCCTCGCAGGAAACGCAGTCGGCGACCTTCAGAAGACCGCAAATCCCGAAGCGAGCGTTCATCTCTGCATCCTCGTCGGTCTTGTAACCCTGTTCGCAACCATCCTCTGCTCCACCTTCGGCAAGAAGATGGCGCGTCTGATTCCCTTCATCATCGGTATCCTCTGCGGCTACGCGGTTGCGGCTGTCTTCACGATCATCGGCACAGCGACCGGCAACGCATCCCTCCAGATTCTCAACACCGCCGCATTTGCAGCACTGGTTGAAGGCGGCGTCGGTCTGCACACCTTCTTCGCGGTTCCCGAATTCACCTTCATGACCGCGTTCGGCGGCTTCGGTGAGCTGACTGCGGAATACGTCGGCACCATCGCCGTTGCGTACATTCCCGTTGCGTTCGTTGTCTTCGCGGAACACGTTGCCGACCACAAGAACATTTCTTCCATCATCGAACACGACCTGCTTGAAGATCCCGGTCTGTCCCGCACCCTTCTCGGTGACGGCGTCGGCTCCATGGTCGGTGCGTTCTTCGGCGGCTGTCCCAACACCACCTACGGCGAATCCGTTGCATGCGTGGCAATCACCGGCAATGCATCCGTGGCAACCATCATCACCACCGCAGTTCTCGCGATTCTGATTTCCTTCCTGTCTCCCTTCGTGGCGTTCGTCAACTCCATTCCCGCATGCGTGATGGGCGGCGTGTGCATTGCGCTCTACGGCTTCATCGCGGTATCCGGTCTGAAGATGATCCAGAAGGTTGACCTCGAGCAGAACAACAACCTCTTCGTTGTATCCACCATCCTCATCTGCGGTATCGGCGGCCTCTCCGTCACCTTCGGCAAGGTCACCATCACCTCCATCGCAACCGCGCTCATCCTCGGCATTATTGTGAACATTGTTCTCAACCGGGAGAAGAAGAGCAAGTAAAACAGCATAATAAAACCGGAGTTTGGGTTGATGCCTGAACTCCGGTTTTTGTGTTTATTTCGTTGAATACAGCTCATCATCCCTCCACCTGACGGGATTTTCATAAATATACCGCATATACGCCCGGTAATCCTCATAACTGCGGATGACATGATCGAATGAGCGTTCCTGCCAGATATTCTCGCCGTATTCCCTGCCGCAGAATCGCTTGAATGCTGATACGAAGCGGGAATATACGCTGTTGGATTTGGCTATCCTTTCCTGTTCCCGCACAAGCTCCCGATCCATCGTAGGGACAGGCGTCCCCGACTGTCCGCAGGATATCTCCACGGCGGGTGCATGGATTGTCAGCATAATATGAATATGATTCGGCATGATCACATAGCTGTCCACGGATATCTGATCGTAAAAATCATTCATTTGTTTCAGGTATTTTGCGGCAGTTATTCCGTACGGCGTCAAATCGATTCTTACTCCTGACGGCAGATCAAACGGACCATCCTTATGAAAATAACCGGAATCGGGAGTAGGTTCTGCCGCCGTATTGTTTTGTGTCGGACAGTCGGGGACGCCTGTCCCTACGGTTTTCAATGTTGTTTCAATAACAGACGGACATTCATTGCGCCGAAACAATATGTGAAAGAAGGTTCTGTCGGTTCCAGGTACAGATTGTAATGAAATACGCACCGGCAGAACTGTAATCATGACCGTACAGACGCATTGATTTTCTCTTTTTATTCACTGGCATTTATCCTCTATGATCAAAAACCGACAGAGCTGTACCCTGCCGGTTCTTTTACATTAAATTCTGAAATTCGTGTGATACCTGAACTCGCAGTCCTCGTCGGCGAAAATGTGGGACATGTCGGAGAAACACAGGCATTTCGGGACGGTGGTTCCGCATTTGCGGTTCGCGAATTCGAGCACGGTCACGCCGGTGTGGGTGATGTCGAACGACGCCCAGAAAATGTTCGGCGGGATGCGGAGAAGATGCGACAGCCATGTGAGCCCGAAGCCCTGATGGCAGAACACCGCGATGCGTTCGTCATTCGGCTCGACGATTCTGTATTCGTTGCCCTCTCTCACGTAGCCGTGGCGGGCGATGAACTCGTCGGATTCCGCCTGAAGCGCGGCATAACCGTCCTTGCCGTTGACGATGGTGCTCATGGGTTCGATCTCGTACCACTTGTCGCCGGCGTCGTGATTGTCACCGCGCACGAACGAGCCGATGTCATCGATGTTCCAGACCCATGTTTTACGCCCGTCCTCCAGTGTCCGTGTGAACCGCGACCACGCCAGATTTTCGCTCGTCCACGGCTCGATGGTGATGGGAAGACCCAGGGCATCGGCTGTGGGCTGTGCGGTTTCCTGTGCGCGGCGTAAGGGAGACGCGTAGATTTTCGTGATGCCGCTCTGCACCAGTCTCGGAACCAGTGCGCGTGCCTGTTTATGCCCGGTTTCCGTCAGCATTTCCACAGGGGAATAGTACGGATGACCGTGGCGGACGATGTATAAAAACATTGTGGTACCTCGGTTTCGGTTGAATTTGTGCCGGTCGGGTTATTCCGCCTTGTTCCCCGCGTTCTTCAGTTCGGAAATCTCCCTTGCGAAGGAGTCGATGTCCTTGAATTCGCGGTGGACGGAGGCATAGCGCACGTACGCGACCTCGTCGAGCTTTCTGAGGCGTTCCATGACCATCTCGCCGATCAGGGTCGAGGTGATTTCCTTCTTCATGGTTGCCTGAAGCGCGGCTTCGATCTCGTCGCAGACTTCCTTTGCGTTGACCGGGCGCTTTTCGCACGCTTTGACCAGACCGGACAGCAGTTTATTGGTATCGTAAAGCTCCCGTGTGCCGTTCTTCTTGATGACGATCGGCGACAGGGTATCGATCATTTCGTATGTGGTGAACCGGTAGCGGCAGACACCGCATTCACGCCGTCTCCGGATGCCGTTGCTTTCTTCGACGGGCCGCGAATCGATTACCTTGAGGTCTTCCGAGTGACATACGGGACACTTCATCGTTTACTCTCCTTGGAAAAATCAGTTGGTGGATGGTCTGCTCAGATTTCGAGCTCCGCGCCTACCGGGTAGTGGTCGGACAGGTACACGCCGTCCTTTTCGTCGGTGCAGGTGAAGGATTTCGTCTCGTCGCAGGGCATGGTGGTGAAGATGTAGTCGATCTTGGAGCCGACTTTACCGGGCTTGTACGCGTGGAAGGTGGGTCCGACATCCGCGGTAACGTCACGCAGCGGTGTGCCGCATCCCGTGAAGCTGACGACGGACTTGTAAACCACGCTGTCGGGTGTCACGTTGAAGTCGCCGGTGAGGATGATCGGCAGGGGCCATGCGTCGTAATCGGCTGCGATGCGGTTGAGGATGAGGGAGATTCCCTGTGCCTGCGCGAACTGACCGACGTGGTCGAGGTGGGTATTGTAATGGCGGAACGCTTTGCCGGATTCACGGTGATAGAGCGTGGTGCAGGTGCAGATTCTCGGGCAGCCGCTCTGGTCGGTGGAGAATCGGGAGCCTGCCCTGCGCGGCGTATCGGACAGCCAGAAGGTCTCGAGCGAAACGAGGTCGAACTTATCCCGCCGGAACGCCACGATGTTGCTCTCGCCGAGGAGATCCGCACCGCGTCCGACGCCGCAGATTTCGTAATCGGTGAAATTGTCGATGATCCACTGTCTCATGTGAGGCTGGGTTTCCTGAAAACCGATGACGTCCGCTTCATATTTCGGGAATGCTTCTTTTACAAATTCCTTGCGGTTTGTGAAGGCGTTGATCCCGTCGCATGCGGCTTCGGTACGGATGTTATAGGTAAAAACCCGGATAATACTCATATTTTCGACCCTTTCGGATGATAAATTTGGTTACTATTACTATTATATCACCGGGTCGGCCATTTTTCAAGGGGATTCAGGAAATTTGATAAAAAAACGGCGCGGAATGTTAATGCGATGTGACTAACGTAGTGGCTTTCCGGCACAAAAACAAAAACGGCACACCGTACTCCCGGCATGCCGTATCGCTTACATATGAATCCACCGGTACAGCTCGGACGCGAAGGCTTTTCCGCGGAACACGATCTGTGCGAGCAGGAGAATGACGCCGATGCCGACTGCGATGGCGCCGAAATAGCGGGAAATGCCCTCGAGACGGTCGAGCAGGAGCATGATAATGGTGACGAGAATCCCGATTTCGCCGAAGATGAAGTAGCCGGCGTAGGTGCTCGTGCGGCTTTTGTCAATGATGCCCATGACGAAGAAGAACACCACAAGCGCCGCGGCAACGGTGGGCAGGACGTAATCGGTGCTCCAGCCGCGCCATCCCGTGATTTTGTCCCACAGCATGCACAGGCACACCGCGATGACAGCTTCGTACATGATGTTTTTCGGGATGTTCCGCCGCTTCTGGAATCCGACGTTGACGATGATCCACGCGCACACCGCACCGAGGTTCAGCGGGATGTAGAGCGAAAGATGCGGGATGAACACGGAGTTGATGATATTCACCACGATGATGCACACGATCATGACAAACGTGGAGATTTTGAGGATGAAATCGTAGGTCACATGCACGGGGACGGTCGGAAAAATCCCGCAGGATTCGGTTTCATGCGCACCCTCGAGCTTTTTGCCGCACAGGGGACACGCATTCCGCGATCCGGTCAGGTTCACCCCACATGCGGGGCAGCGCTGGTAATTTGGCATAATTCTATCCTGTTTTGTGAATGATTTATTCGTCATCGCGGAAGAAATAGCTTGCCGAAACGACGGTGTCCGCGTCAACCTGCGCAAGACGGCGGAAGAACGCGCGCTCGACGGCATGCTCCGCCATCTGTCCGGAGAACGAGATGACCATGTTGTCGCCGAAGGTGCACAGGCAGACCTGACGGGTCGAGCTGGAGTTGAACACGTCGAACAGCTCCACGAACCGCGCCAGCTCCGGTCTGAGCTTGATTTTGCCGACGTTGGAGAGCGTGATCGTGCGCCGCTTCATGGAGACGCGCTGGAGGATGTTCATAATCAGATCCTTGAGCACCAGCGGACACACGCGCACGATGGGATGCCGCTCCATTTTCACCTGCGACGCGATTTTCTGCTGCATGTTTTCGTAGGTCAGCTCGCGCTCGAAGGATTTTTTCACCGATGCGATCACGTCCGCCATGGTGTGCTCCCCTTCCCCGGCGAAGTCGTAGTCGACCTGGATGATGCCGAAGAAATTGCGGATCGTGTTGGAGTCAAAATAGTTGCGCAGGTTCACCGGAATGGCGACTGCGACGGTTTTGTGCCGGTCCCGCGGATCCATCGTGTCGCGGATGGCGAGAATCAGCATCGCGCAGATGAATTCCGTCACGGTTGCACCCGCTTCGTGCGATGCGTCAAGGACTTTTTTCGTCGATGCACAGCCCTCGGTCACAAGCTGACGGTAATCCGCCGCCTTGGATTCGCTGAAGCGGTAAACCTTGTTCTTCTTCCCGCGGTTGCCGAGGAACTCGAAATTCACCGAGCTGCCCTTGTCCGCGTCGAAATACTGCGTGAAGCTGTCGGCAAGACGCTCGCGCTCCGTGGTATCGAAGGCGTCCGTGTCCACTCCGCTGAGCTCCTCCGGATGCGCCAGAACGAGATAATTCGAAACGATGGTACGGAAGAAAATGAACGCGCCGGTGCCGTCTGCGAGTGCGTGGAACACCTCGAAATTGATGCGGCAGCCGTAGTACGAAATGTCGATGAGGAGCTTGTTTCCTTCGATATACAGGGGCTGAAGGGGTGCTTTTTTCTCCTCATGGATCACGGGGCGGAGTCCGGTGTCTTCCATATAATACCAGAAAATGCCCCGGCGGATGGTTTCGGTGAAAAGCGGATAATCGTCAATGGCACTGTCCACGGCGCGCTGGAGAAGATCGGGAACGACCGGCTCCTTCAGCTGACAGGACACCCGGAACACTTCCGCGTCATTCCGGTCCGCGATCGCAGGAAAAATTTTGCCCGCGTTATCAAGTTTCTTCCATTTGTTATGCTTCGTTTTCCACATAAATCCGTCCAGTTTTCGTTTTTTCGCGTAGTCACAGCTATTGTACCACAAAGCACAGAGAATTACAAGGGGATACACGGAATTTCCCGTTCCCTCTCCATTCGCTATTCGCCGTTTTTCACATGATCCCCGATCCACCGGAAAATATCCCGCGTCAGCGGTGCGGACATCGGCAGGGACAGAAGCCCGTGGATGCCGTTTTCGAGCCGCTTCACGGTCACGTCGCATCCCGCCTCCTTCAGCTTCGCGCCCAGTGCCTCGCCTTCATCCCGGAGCGGGTCGAATTCCATGGTGAGCAGGAGCGTGCGCGGCAGGTTCGTGAAATCCGTGTGCCTCAGCGGTGCAAAATAGGGATTTTCGCAGTCCGCAGGCGTTGACGCGTACAGCTCCATGTAGTCGATGAGCTGCTTCTGCGTCAGAAGATACTCCTCGCCGTTCTCGATCACGGAGCGGTACGGCGTTGCATCGGTGTAATCGCACCACGCGGCGGGATAGACGAGCACCTGACCGGCAGGCATTCTTCCGCCTCTGTCCCGCGCCATCATCGAAACCACGCAGGAGAGCGTTGCGCCCGCGCTGTCCCCGATGAGAATCACGTCGTCCGGATCCGCCTGATACCAGTCCCATGCGTGGGTGATGATCTGCTGGGCGGCTTCGTAGCAGTCCTCGGGTGCGGCGGGAAATTTATGCTCCGGTGCGAGCCGGTAGTCCACGGAGATGATCTTCCGCCCGGTCGCCTTGGACAGATTCGCGCAGATGTTGTTGTAGCTGTCGAAATCCCCGGTGACAAATCCGCCGCCGTGGAAGAAAATCATGATCGGCGCGACCTTTCCGGTATGTGAAAACGCGCGGGTCAGCACTTCCCTGCCGTCGAGGTACAGCACGCGCTCCATCATATTGCAGACCACGCTTTTCACGTACGGCCGTGACGCTTTCTGAAACTGCCGCGCCTGTTCGTAATTGGTTTTCAGATCCACTTCCTGCTTCGACAATGCCGCCAGCGCGGATTTGATGATCTTGTTCATGCTGCCTCCGTTGAAATACAGAAATCAACCAAAAGAACGCACAACAAACCGGGTGTGATTCCGGTTCATCATGCATTCTTCCTTATGCAATTACTTCACGCCCATGAGCTTCCGGTTTTCCGCGGTGATTCTGTCCCGCTCCCACTGCCAGATGCGTCCGAAGGACTGATTCAGCTTTGCCTGCACCAGATGCGCATTCTTTGCGGCGTAGTCGTTGGAGATGCCGCCGTAGTAGCTCCATGCGAGGATGGTTCGCGCGCCGGCGTCGTATGCGGCTTCGGTTGCCTGCACGACTTCCTCTTCCATGCCGCGCGGAGTCGAGTACGCCTGAATCCAGATGTTGTGATCCTTGCCGAACTTGTCCGCGACTTCAAGGTTCTGCTTCGTGCCGTTGTAGACGAATTCGTAGGGATTCTGTCCCTTGTAGTGCCAGTACGGGTCGCTGCCGATGTTGTCGAGTGTCGGGACGGAGCAGATGCGGTCGAGGGTGCCGAGGTGGATTCCGTGATGTTCGCCGAGCATGACGCAGACCGCGTTTTTCAGCCCTCTGGACGCCGCGTATCCGCAGAGATCGGTGAAGAAATCCGCCACGGTGTCGAGCCGGAAGTCGGTTACGTCGCCGTCAATCTTCTCGGGCATGGGTCTGCCGTATGTTTCCTCGAATTTCTTCCGGCACAGTGGGCAGGCACAGGAGTACGTTCCGTCGCCGCGGAGAGGAAGATGGGGTTCGTCCCAGAAAATCGTGGTGGTTTCGGTGCCCGCGACGGCGTCGATCCACTCGTGCATGAAGGAACGGAAGGACGGCGCGTTCATGCAGACCCGGGTGGGATCCATTTCGCCGTTGGAGTAGATCTGATGTGCCTCGGGATGGTACGCGAGGAAGTGCGAAACCTCACCGGGAGGACCGCCGAGACCCCAGTTGTCCATCCAGACCTCAAGACCCGCGTCCTTTGACATGGCGGTGATGTCCTGCATGACCCGGTAATGCCGGTTCCAGTCGTTGTGGGACATCATGTGAACGACGAGATTCATGTGATTCGCCGCCATGTCCCGCATATCGTGCTCCACGTGATGAAGCATCCGGCAGCCGTGATAAGCCGCCCCTGTGCGCAGTTTCTGCATAATACTACCTCGCTGATTGAGTGGATTTTAGGATATTATACAAGATATGCCGCACGATTGCAAGGGGGACTGGGAAATTTGTCAGTGGGAATTGCGGTTGAATTCTGCTTTTCCGAATGGGTATGTCCTTATCCCGTGTTTTTTCCATGTCAGCAAGCCAATGTCACCCTATGTCATTCAGAGGGCGAAAATCACATACAGCAGCAGCCGCACTCCGAGCCCGAAGAATCCGTGCATGTCCTGTTCAGTTTGGCTGATGTCCGTGGTTGTCTTAACTTTTCAGCCGAAGGATACGCACCTTGTCATAATAAACAGTTTGCAGATATTTCATTTGTGCATATCGTTTCTTATGGACGTTCGTGAGTAACCTGCACCTGAGCAGTATGGAATACCACGGACATACACGGATCGAAGCAGGACGTGCACAGATTCTTCGGGCGTGACATTGGGCTTTGGTTTATAGGATAACCCGCCCTCTGAATGACAGACAGCAGCGTTTGGCTTGCTGACAGATATTTTTCACTTAAGTTAATGTTATTCGGGATTCAAGCGACTCATCGGATGGAGAACATCTTCCCCTCACCCGTGCCGCACAGCTTCACAAAATCCGCGTCCTCCCGGTACGGAGCGAACACTGCCTGACCGCGCGCCCAGTCGGCGTACTGCGGATTGATCCCGACCGCCTCCGCGAGGTACCGCATCATCTCCGGCTTCTTCCCCATTTTCGCGTACGTCATCGCGACGGCGTAGGCATCCCCGGCGTGGAAGTGCGCGAAGGCTTCTTTGTCCTCGATCACGCCGCCCGCCTTGACGGTTTCGTAGACGAGCAGGAAGTATTTCAGCTCAAGCGCCGTGTTTCCGAGCTTTTTGTGGCAGTTTGCGATGTGATTGTACGCGAAGCACTTATCGTACGGCGTGATTCCGTCGCGCATCGCCTCGTTTTCCAGCACTTCGAGAGCCTCCGTGAGCCGTCCCGCGTCCTCGAGAATGACCGCGTACTTCATGTCCGACGGATTGCCGAGCGCCTTCGACTGATCGCACATCTCCCGTGCCATGTCAAAGTCCCCGACCGCACCGAAGAACTGCGCCGCACAGTCGTAGAAGAAATGCTCCGGCAGCTCCTCACCCGTGTCGTCGTCGAGGATGCCGCAGAGTCCGAGCTTCTGTGCCAGACGGAATTCCTGCGCGCCGAGGGATGCAAGCTGACGGGTGACGGGGTCGTCCTTCCCGAGCCGCATGACCCGCACCGCCATGTCGCACTGCTGCATAATCATGAAATGCGCCATCGCACTGTCCGACGCGAAGACCGGCGAGGTCAGCAGTAGCCGTGCCGCACCTTCGGAATCCCGCGCGTCGCACAGATCGTAGAACTGCCGGAAATGTGCCGCCGTCCGCTCGACTGCTGTCATGCCTTCATTGAGCAGAGAAGAAAAAATTTCGAGTGATGTTTCCATATGATCCTCCAGTTTTCCGCGCAGGAGCTTTTTGATCCTGTGTACGCGGTTGTAAACCACCTGGACGGGAACACCGAGAATCTCAGCCGCATCCCTGCCGTCCATGCCGCAGAGAATCGACACGACCGCGCACTCCCGCAGCTCCGGCGGCAGATCAGCCACGCTTTTCCGAAGCATCTCCAGCTCCTCGGCGGCGATGAGTCGGTCGGGATCGGACTCCGGGATTTCTTCCTCAGCTTCGGCGTGACGGGAAAGAGCGATCCCGCGGCGGCGGATGTGCTGGCGGATTTTGTTTTCTGCAATCCCGCAGAGCCACGTCCGGATGTGCGACTCTCCCCGGAAATCGTCCCGTTTCTGAAGCGCGGTCAGGTAGGTCTCCTGCACGATATCCTCCGCGTCGTGAAAATCGCTCACCCGGCTGAGGACGTAGGAGTATAGATATTTGTAGTGTTCAGTCATCGGTGTTCTCCTGTCTTTCGGTTTCATATATCAGTCGCGCGGATCCGGGATTTCTTTTGATCGAATGGAAGATTTTTTATAAAAAATAGCACAGAAATGCGGATCTGTCAAGTGCGTACAATTTTTTCGCAAATTCCGCAGACAAATCCGGCAGACTGTGTTATAATATATTGTATTACAATGAATGAAGAAAAACCAACCGGAGGACATCTTATGGAATACCGCGGCACGGGTGCATCGGCGAGAGAATTCGCACGGTACGGACAGCTCGAAGACTGGATTCACGCTTATCTCACAACGGACGGACGCAACAAACCTTTCTCGGACGGACTGAAGCTCCTTCCGCGGCACTACATCGGACCGATTTCCATGCCCCTTTCCCTGTTCCCGCGCATCTGCGGACCGGAGGACTGTATGAAATACCGCGTGGATGAGGCCGGATTCGAAGCGCGCGTGACGGGAATCATGCAGGCGATGGAAAACGGTGCGGATCTGCCGCCGATGATCGTGCATTACGTCGTGGAAAACGGCGTTCCCGCATTCGAGCTGACCGACGGCAATCACCGGCATGAGGCGTGTGTCCGGCTTGGGCTCGAGCGGTTTGATGTGGTCGTGTGGATCACGGAAGACACGGAAGCCGAGCGGTTTTTACGGGATTTTGGTGAATACATCACATGACACCTTCGAACATGCAATGATTTTATCTCTGTCAGATTCCATGCATCTCCTTCGTAGGGACATAGCGTGCTATGTCCGCTGAACGATGCAAACCGCACGGGATTGGTGACAGCATGCCTTTCGTTTTGGATGACAAAATGAAAAAATTCAAACTTCACGGCTGACACAGCACGCTGTGTCCCTACAAAGGGGCTGCATCGTCAGCGGATTGACATTGTATCAGCCTTTGATTGCCGCAAAATATTTTTTCAAAAAAATCTCCCGCCCATGCAATAAACCCACGCATTCGTGCGTTAACATTACAAGAGAGGTGAAGCACACATGATATTCCTTACCATGACGTCAGTAAAAGATATCACAAACGACGAGGAACTGGATACCCTCATCGGGATGATCGCGGACGGTAACCGTGACGCTCTCGCTGAGCTGTATGAACTCACCCGTTCCGGCGTTTACAGCTTTGCCCTGTCTGTTTTGAAGAACACGCACGACGCAGAAGATGTGCTCCACGACTGCTATGTTCTCGTCTGGCAGCACGCGAAAACTTACACCTCCTCCGGCAAGCCGATGGCATGGATCATCACGATCACAAAGAATCTCTGCCTCAACCGGCTCCGTCAGCACAGGAAAAACGCGGATATCCCCGAGGAAGACTGGCTCATCTATGTGGAGAACCACGAAGAAGCGTCTCCCGAAGATAAGCTCATTCTCAAGGAATGCCTCACATCCCTCTCGGATGAAGAGCGGAACATCGTCGTTCTCTTCGCCGTATCGGGATTCAAACACCGCGAAATCGCATCCCTTCTCAATCTGCCTCTTGCCACTGTTCTGTCAAAATACCACCGCGCACTCAAAAAACTCAGAAAATTTATGGAATCAGGAGAACGGTCATGAAAAATTCAACGAACAACAGAATCAAGCATGCTTTTGAAGCCGTTACCCCCGATGTTTTTGACTCGGTTCTCCCGGATCTGGACGAACAGAAAGGATTGGGCATCGTTATGACACAGAACAGAAAAAACACCATCGTAAAGAAACTCTCCGGCATCGCGGCGGCTGTCGTGATTCTCGCAGGTGCGGACATCTTCGGTCATGCCTACGCCGTCAGCAATACCGTCGCATCCACCGTTGCACTCGATGTGAATCCCTCCGTGGAGATCCGGGTCAACGCGAAGGAAAAGGTTCTCTCCGTGGACGCCCTCAACGAAGACGGCAGAATCATCATCGGCGACATGGACTTCAAGGGCAGCGATATCGATCTCGCAGTGAACGCCCTCATCGGCTCCATGCTCAAGAACGGCTACCTCAACGAGCTGACAAACTCCATCCTCGTGAGCGTGGACAACAACGACCCCGAAAAGAGCGAGGCTCTCAGACAGCGGATCGCGGACGAAATCTCCGTCATCCTCGGTACCGACACGTTCACGGG
>JAFUQY010000269.1 GCA_017472105.1 Clostridia bacterium
AAAGCTCGTTTCTCGCTTCGGGGAACCCCTACCACAACGCTCGTGTCACCAAACAGATTGAATAAGCAATGAGAGAACGGATGGAATCCCATCGCAAATACAAAAAGCAGGAGTTATCTTTATGAACGCAGTAGGAATCGACGTATCCAAAGACAAAAGCATGATCACTGTCATACAGCCGCTTGGCGTTGTGGTTGCTGAACCTTATGAAGTCCGCCACACCGAAAGTGAACTCAGAGAACTGGCAGGGTTTCTGAAAAGCCTTTCCGGTGAAACAAAGGTAATCATGGAATACACGGGTCACTACTATGAACCGATTGCACGGTATCTCCACGATGCCGGACTGTTTGTTTCCGTAGTCAATGCCATCCTCATTCATGACTACAACGAAAACACGAAAGTAAGAAAAGGCAAAACCGATGAAAAAGATGCTGTCAAGATCGCTTCATGGGGGCTTTCTCACTGGCTGGATCTGCCGAAGTACACACCGGAAGATACCATCCGGCAGGAACTCAAAATCTGCAATCGGCAGTACATACAGTACAACAAGATCAAGACCATGATGAAGAACAACCTGATCTCCCTTCTCGATCAGACCTTTCCGTGGGTAAATACCCTGTTCTCATCTCCAGCCCGTAAAGAAGACGGTCATGAGAAATGGGTGGATTTTGCTCTGTATTTCTGGCACAGGGAGTGTGTCAGCGGGATTTCAGAGAATGCTTTCAAGAAGAAATACGAAGCATGGTGCCACAAACATGGCTATCAGTACCGTGAATCAAAAGCATCCGAAATCCATACTAAAGCAAGAGCAAGTGTTTCTGACCTGCCGAAGGATGAAACCGTCAAGTTCCTGATCACACAGGCAATTACGCAGCTGAATACCGTTACCGAAACGTTGGCAGCCTTCCGCAAAGAAATGGAGCGTTTAGCATCCCTTCTGCCGGAATACGATACCGTTATGCAGATGTACGGCTGCGGTCCCGTTCTCGGTTGCCAGCTTATGGCTGAGATCGGGGATATCCGCCGGTACACTTCCAAGAAAGCTCTGGTCGGGTATGCGGGCATCGATGCTCCTCCGAATCAGTCCGGTAAGGTAGATGTTTCCTCCCGAAGCATATCAAAGCGTGGTTCTGCCAGCCTCCGTAAAACGCTGTTTCAGATCATGACTGTTATTCTTCAGAACAGTCCGCCTGATGAGCCTGTTTACCAGTTCCTTGATCGAAAACGAGCGGAAGGCAAGCCATACAAGGTGTACATGATCGCTGCCGCCAACAAGTTTCTCAGAATCTACTATGCCAGAGTAAAAGCCTGTGTTGAATCTACCGCTGCTTCGGACTGACCGTTTCGGTCTGTTCGGAGCAGTGGAACGCAGCATCGCAATGCTGCGAAACTCCTGACCGGCGTGAAATTTTATACTTCACGGTGGTCTCGTTGTGTTGCTTTCAATTCACTGAAAACAATTTCAACTTTTTTCGATTTACCTATTGACTTTTATTAGCAGGTCTTTCGGTTTTTCTCGCTGTCCGGATTATACCACATCCCGCCGCATTTGTCATCCGCGCATTTTCCCGCATATTTCCCGCGGTATTCTCACAGAAATCCCGTCGTTTTCCCATGACCCACAGCATCTCGTTCACAAATTCCCCCTTGCGCATGACGGCGGATTGTGATATAATGTAATAAATATCGACACAATCCGAGGTGAGATCATGGCGAAATGCTACAACTGCGGGATCGAAATCCCCGCTGACGACAAAACCAGATTATGCGACCGGTGCAAGGGGATCCTGCTTCCCTTTGTCAAGCTCACGGACGCGTCCACTTCCTCCGCAGTCCGGCGTCTGATCAGCAACGAACGGAACCTCAGAAACGCAGGTGTAACCGACAGCGGCATGGAATATCTCCTGCGGATCTGCGAACTGCGCGACAAAAAGAAGATGCAGGAAAAGGCCGAACGAGAAGCCGCACGCAATGCGAAAATGCAGACGCCGCCCCAGCCCCAGCCGGATCTCACACAGGACGAGGACGCCGGCTACATGGAGATCGAGCTGCCCATGGACGAGCCGCTGGCACTTCACCGGGAACCGTACGGAAAGATGCTCGGTGTGTGTGCCGTTCTGCTCATCCTCTGCGGCGCAGGTCTGATCGCGTACTTCGCCGTGCAGTGGCTCCTTCACGATGCGCTTGAAATTCCCTGCGTGATTGCGGCAATCGCGTGCTTTGCGGCGGCGGGCATTGTGTCTCCGCTGAAAAAGGTGATTCACGACCTTGACGAGATCAAGACGCGGCTGAGATAAGACAAAACGAAATCCCCCTGATTGATTCAGAGGGATTTTTTGTTTTCGGTTGATTTATTCCTCAAAGCATCCGTAGGCTTCAAGAACGCATCTGCCGAGGTCGTAGAGATACCGTTCGTACGAGCATCGCAGGGCAAGAGGAGCGGATGCCAGCCGGGTATCGCGTTCGTACTGCCGTCTCTTTGCCGCAGGCGTGTAGACTCCGCCGACTTCAAACGTGAAGTATCCGCCGTAGCCGATGTCGAAGAGTCCGTTCATCACGGCGTCAAGATTCAGCGTTCCGAGAAACGGCGTCAGGTGCGAGTCGCTCCCTCCCATGTTGTCCTGAATGTGCAGGGCGCGGATATGACTGCCGAGCATGCGGAGAGCTTCGTCCTGCGGCATTTCCTGCATGTTCGCGTGTCCGACGTCCCATACAGCGTGGAACAGCGGGTGATTCACGTGCTCGATCATGGCGAGAAGATCCGGTGCGTTGTCGATCCAGTACAAACCGTCGACGCACATTTTGTTGAAATTCTCCACAAGGATGTTCACGCCGTACTTCTCCGCGCGCTCGAGGATGGGCTTGAAGAACTCGCCGTTCTCGCGGAAGGTTTCCTCCTTCGTCAGTCCCGGTGTGTAGCCGGAATGCACGACGAGATTCGGAATTCCCCATGCACCGCAGGCGTCCACGCACCGGATGGTGTCTTCAATGAACGCGGCATTGTCCTCGGCGAGCGGTCTGCCCATCGGAGAATGCCCCTGAATCAGCCGGATGCCGAGTTTGTCCGCTTCTTCCGCGATCTCATCGAAATATGCGCGCCAGTTTTCGGAGTACACACCCGTTCTGCCGCCGAGATCACAGCCGAAGGAGTAGTCCGCGTAACGGAATCCTGCCTCCCGGATGTGCCGGAGCGACGCTTTCTGGCATTTCGTATAGCCGTAAAAATCCCCTGTTGTGGTTGCGAGTTTCATGGCAAATTCTCCTTTCCCTTACTGCTTCACGTAGGACATATAGGTTTCGATTTTGTCCGGTGTCTCTTCGCGGATGACGAAGACTCTGCCGCCCATCATGTCGTCGTGGTGGTAGGTGTCGTAGCCGATGTTCGCCGCGTATGCGAGACAGATGCCGCAGAACGTACCCGCGTAGTCGTTGCAGTGGTCGTGTCCGCAGCAGACGGCTTTGATATCGCCGCGTTCGATCATGGCGGTGAACATGCCGGAATTGAGCGGTCCCGCGCAGACTTCCTCACGCATCTCGCCGGTCATGCCGGTCTCTTCGGGATTGAGCGCGACCTCGTAGAACTCCTGAAGCGGGATGTGGAAATACGCCAGTCCCGGAACCTTATGCCCCGCGTACCGTTCGATTTCCTCGGAAGTGTCAAAGTACCACAGAATCTGCGAGAACGGCATGTAGGCGTAGTTGGACTCCGGCTGACCGCGGTACATGGTATGCCCGAGACGCGCCTGATACCCTGCCAGACCCTCGTCATCCACGTACGCCCCGGAGTCCAATCCCCATACGGCAAACACGGGATCACTCCGGCTCTCATCCGCGGGATACACGGGAAGGACGTAATTGCCGACGCCTTTGACTTCCGCGGGGCCTGCCTTGGAGATGCAGTACGGGAACGCTTCGTAGACGTCCTGCTGCTGTGCACGGGTGAGGGTATTTTCGCCTTCGTCGTCGTGATTGCCGTAAACATGCGCCCACGGGATCTTCTTTTCCTCAAGATGCCCGACGAGGACGGCAAGATAGTCGTGAAGCTCGCGGTCCGATTTGCATGCCTTCGCATTGTCGCCGCAGAAGAGCACCAGATCGGGGTCTTCCCTGTCGATGACGGCGTTCATGTCGGTCACGGTCCGTTCCTGCGGCGCGGGAGGACATGCCTGCACATCGGTGAACACGAGCACGCGGAACTGCCCGTCTCTGCGGAAACGGAGGGTATGCTTCTGATCCCGGATGATATCGGGACATGCTGTCTTTTCCATAGCTGAAACCTTCTTTTTCTGAGTTTTTCTTTATTCTACACCACTCTTCCGCCCGTGTCAAGACAAAAAAACAGACACCGACCGAAGCCGATGCCTGCATTTTGGGATCAACTGAAATATTTCCGCCACGGAAGCGCATCCGCAAAGGTATAGGTTTTCTTCAGCCACGCGGAGATTGCACCGATCATGGAGCCGTTGACGAGCGCGCACACCACGGTACCCCAGCTGACACCGACGAATCTGCCGAAGCCGAAGAACGCGAAGGACATGAGGATGCTCACACCGAGGCTGACGCAGTCGTAGACGGTCTTGAATTTGCCGATGTCCCAGCCTCTGGACTGCGCAATGGTCTTGACGAACAGCTCATACGCCTCCGGTGCGATGTAGGTATAGAACAGGAGCGCAACGCCGAGGGAGCAGACGGGCATGCCGAGAAGGTACCACACGATCCGCCAGACAAGACCTTCCGCCGGCAGGAACGAGCACAGCCAGATGCATCCGTCGAGCGTGAAGCCGTAGATCACCGCGGTGACGAAGGAGAACAGGAACATGAGCTTGAATTTCCGCATCACGACGGCAAGCAGGATCAAGAGAAACGCCTGGAAGGTGTACTCCGCCATGCCGAAGGAGAAGAACGGCAGAAATTCCGAAATTTTCACGTGCAGGATGTACGCCGGAGAGACGACCATGGACATCCCGAAGCCTGCGCGCTCCATGAATGCGGTGCCGAGTGCGAGAATGATGATGCCGAGTATGTATGCCGCTTCGGCGTAAAGGGTGCGTTTTTTCATATTTCCTCCAAAAAAACAAAAGCAGCCCTGCGTGTTTGATAAAGAAACACGAAAAGCTGCTGAATTTCAAACAAAAAACCCTCGAAACTGTTGCTTCAAGGGTTTGTCTATGCGGGACGTTAAAGATGTTTTCACGTTTTTTCTTCATAGACACGAACTCTGTCGGCTCGTTTTGCAGAAATATTATAACATACATCCTTGGCTATTTCAAGCCATACACGAAAAATAATCGACCACAGTATTTCATGTGATCGACCATTTCCGTTATACCGAACTTCTCAGCTCAGCTCCTGTTCCACCTCCATCCCACCGATGAATACCACCTTGATCTTTTCTTTCGATTCCACGATCACGCATTCAAGTATCTGCCGAACGATCTTGTAATCGCAGGTCAGCGGATGATTCTTCAGCCCTTCCATCACTGTGAAGATTTCATCAAGGCGGGACTTGGTATTTTCCCGTTTTTGTTTCGTATCCTCATAGTGGGAAAGCTGCTGTTCCA
>JAFUQY010000270.1 GCA_017472105.1 Clostridia bacterium
ACCCTTGTAGATGATTTTCTTCGACATGCATCCGACGGAACCGCCCGTGACCGCGTAACTGCCGGAGGTGTGCACCATGAACGCCACATCCACGCCGTCGAAATAGCCGCGATGGAGGAATTCCGTCTTGCCGCCGAAGTATCTGATCTTCCCGTCAGCCCGGAGCTTGCCGCGGTATTCAATCTCGAGCAGCTCTTCCGCAGGCACGGCACACAGTCGGATCCGTCCGCTCAGTGCATCGAGAATACCCGGTTCCTTCAAGGCGGCGGCAACTCCGAGCAGAGCTGCGCACTGTGCGTTGTGACCGCAGGAGTGAACGGCTCCAGTGACGGGATCGGCGTCCCTGTGTCCGGGGCAGATGATGGAGTCAAGCTCGCCGAGAATGAGAACCTCGGGTCCTTCCCTTCCGGTGTCAACCACGGTGTAGAATCCGGTGATGCCGTCGGCGAGGGTGATATCGTATCCGAGTTCGTGGAATTTTTCAGCCATGTAGCCGGACGTCACCGTTTCCCGGAAGCCCGTTTCCGGATGCGCCCAGATGAACCGCTCCGCGTCGAGAATGAGCGAACGGTATTTTTCGACTGCGCTGTTTATGATATTCTGCATACTGAATCCCCCGTTTTCATGTGATTTTTTGTTCATTATACAGCATTGCCCACCGGTTGTCAACGGATTCACGGAAATCCCCGGAATTTACAGAATATTCACGCAATTGCGGTTCCCATATGATATGATAAAAGAAAAACGGAGGCAATCATGAAACTGACAATCTCCACCACACCGAAGCACGCCATTTCCCCCTACCTGTTCATGCAGTTCGCGGAACCGCTGGGCACGGCAGACACCTCAGTCGACGCGGGATGGGACTACCTGAACGAACGCTGGCAGCCGAAGCTGATCGAGAAGATCCGTGAGCTCGCGCCGACCATGATCCGCTGGGGCGGGTGTTTTGCGTCGTATTATCACTGGCGGGAAGCCGTCGGACCTCGCGAAAGCCGGATTCCGATGCTCAATCTCTGCTGGGACGGCATGTTTTCCAATCAGGTCGGGACGCATGAGCTGGCGGATCTCTGCCGTCAGGTGAACGCGGAGCCGCTGATGGTCGTGAATATGGAATCCGACGGACGCATGCACTGGGCATATCCCAAACCCGGCATCAACCGTCTCGGTACCGCGGATGAAGCCGCCGCATGGATCCGCTATGCAAACGATCCCGATGATGCCCTGCGTCTGAGCCACGGCGTGAAGGATCCGTACAGCATCCGCTGGTGGCAGATCGGCAACGAAACCTCGTACGACAAAAACGGCTTTGATCGTGACACCGCGGCGCAGAAAACCGTGGAGTTCGCCGTAAAAATGCGGGAAGCCGATCCGTCCGTGCACCTGATCGCATGGGGTGACAGCGGCTGGGCGGATAAGATGTGTCAGGAAACCGGGGATCTCGTCAATCACATCGCGTTCCATCATCATTTCGGCTCGGGTCTGCCGGATTCACCGCTGTACGGCACGGAATACCGCCGCGATCCCGATCTGACGTGGCACCACATGATGCACGCGTACAAATCGCTTGAAAAGAGAATCGCCGAAATGCGTCAGCAGGTCGAACCGTACGGCAAGCGTCTCGCCATGACCGAGGGACATTACGCAATTCCCGGGCGGAACCGGTGCGAAGTGCTGTCGTCATGGGCGGCGGGTGTGTCGTATGCGCGGTGCCTGTCCGTGATCGAGCGTGCGTCGGACATTCTCGACATCGCCACACTGGCGGACTTCTTCGGCAACCGCTGGCAGGTGAACGCCCTCATCATGCCGACTCCCGCGCGGGACGGTCAGCCTTATCTCCAGCCGGTCGGGCAGGTCATGAAGCTGTACCGCCATCACATCGGCTCGCATGCACTGGACTTCTCCGCAGATTCCGACGCCGGAGTGGACGTAAACGCCAGCATTTCCGCGGACGGCATGACTGTGTACCTCCATCTGGTCAACACATCCCGCACGGAAAGCCGCAGAATTGAGCTGGATCTGCCGCATCAGACGGTGTCCTCCGTCACTGCGTTCGAAATCGCGCACGACTCCACGGATGAAATCACGCAGATGGTGCCGCGCCTGTTCGATCCCGTGGAAAAAACCGTCGACGGAATGTGCTATGTCCTCCCTGCCGCAGGTGTCGCCGCCGTCGAAATCAAACTTGCATAAATAAAAAAGTGCGTATTCCGTTGAAAGAGTACGCACTTTTGCTGTTGATCGGATTTACCTGCCGTAGAACTCGCTGACCGCACCGAAGAACGCGTCGATGTTCTCCCACGGAGCCTTCGCAGGGATGTCGCATCCGGAGGAAATGACGAAATTGCCGTGCTTCGTGCATTTTTCCATCAGATCGAGCGTCGCTTTGCGGATGGATTCGGGAGTACCGCCCTTGAATTCGCCTGCCGGGTCAATGTTACCCATCACGATCACGTCATCCGGCACGACTTCGAGCATCTTTTCCATGTCGATTGCGTTGCCGAAATGGTATGCATCTGCGCCGACCGCGAGAATGGAGTCGATCATGTCGATGGTGCCGTTGCCGCAGTTGTGGTAGATCACGGCGAAATCGTCGGATTTGAGCGCGTCACACAGCTTTTTCACGTAAGGTTCGGAGAATTCCTCTGCCAGAGAAGGAGACAGAAGTCCGGTCACAGGTTCCGCGAGTGCAATTCCGTCCGCACCGGCCTCCTTGAACGCCTGACAGTAGCGGATGAGGAAGTCCGTGCACTTTTCCATCACCTTGTGAACCGCATCGGGTTCATCGTAGCAGAGATACATGATCTCGGTTACGTCAGCCAGACGCGCCGCGAGGGAAAACGGTCCGATTGCACCCGCCAGAATGGGACGGTCGGTCACCATGGTGCTCAGCTTTTTCACGGTTTCCACGTAGATTCCGGTTCTGCCGGCACCGACTTCGGGAACCTCGAGCGCATCCGCGTCATCTTCATCGCTGACGATACTGCCGACGACTGTGGGAACTTCCCCGGCATTTTTGCGGATTGTGGAACCGAACGCCTCCGCTTCCACGGACAGGTCCATCATGCAGACAAGTGCCGAGGAATCCGTACGCTGTGCGAGCTTTGCCAGAGCTTCCGCCTGATATTCTGCCGACGCGATCATGTCATCCAGCTCCATGCCGATGAGCTGACAGGACGGTGCGGAAAGAAGCGGCATTGCCTTCTTCACAGGAGAAGTAAGCTGCTGTGTGAGCCATTTACGCATATTCTGCTTCATATAGTACTCCTTTTCAGTTTAGCATTTCATTCGTAATCACGTGCGCTGCGGTAAGCGTCGATCATTGCTTTGAGATGGGATTCGGGCAGGGTTGCGGGAAGATTATGTACGCCCGAGAAGATATAATTGCCGCCCGCACCGAGCGTTTTCACATTTTCATAAACCGCGCGGTAAACTTCGTCGTAGGACATCTCCGTGTCAATGAGCTGAGCATCGTACGCACCGCCCCAGAACACGACGTCCTTGCCGAAGCGTTCCTTGAGGGATGCCGCGCCCATGCCTGCCGCCGAGGTCTGAACCGGGTTGACCACCTGCACGCCGCATTCGATCAGATCGGGCAGAATGGTGTCAATCGAGCCGCAGGAGTGGAGGTTCACCTTCATATTCGTGCGCTTCTGCCATCCGGTGAACAGTTTCGCGTAGGAATCCTTGTAAATCTCACGCCACAGATGCTCGCCAATGGTCACACTGCGGTTGTCCCCGAAGTCGTGGGCGATGGAGAGAATGTCCACGTACTTGCCGACCGCCTGATCGAGCTGTTCAATCTGCTTCAGACCCGCTTCGGCGCATTTGTCGAGCAGGGCACGCATGACATCCGGCTCTTCCATCATCAGAACCATGGAGCCGATCATACCGCCGGGTGCAATCTGTAAATCCGTGATGGTTTCGCCCAGACAGATGGACAGATCGGTTCTTTCGTACAGTTCCTTTGCCGCGTCTTCCAGATGCCGCAGGAGATCGTCGTTCAGCGCGCCGCTGGGATTGAATTTGTCCGGATCCGGAACGTCAAATTCCGCCGTCAGGTCGGTGTTTCCCTTGTGATCGAAGAAATACATGCCGGGCGGACAGATGGCGCTGCCTGCGGTTTCCCATACGGTAGTTCCGTCGGGTTCTTCGCGGAATTTTTCACGCACGGGAACGCGGAAGGTCTTTCCCCAGAGCACCTGCTCCTTCCACTGCTCTTTCGGATAGCTTCTGAGCCTGCTGGGGCACATTCTCGGAGACGAGAGCAGGATGATATCCCCGTCCATCGCGGCGATGACGTCTTCTTCAAACACCGCGTTTGTCATGAAGGTATCAAGTCTCGGAGGAAGTCCGTTCACGCCGAGTACCTTCTGCAGATTGCCGTATGCGACGATGTGCAGACCTTCCGTTTCGCATCCGCCGAGTCCGTTGGGAACCCGGTCGGGCATCCGGTGATTCAGGACGGCACGTACTCTTTCTCTGGATGTCATAATACGATCCTCATTTCAATTGGTTATTTGAAGATATTATAGCCTGTTATCTTCTAAAATGCAAGCCGTTCTGCACAGGTTTATAAAAAATTGGTATAAATCCGTTCCAAGGCTGTCCGTTCCAGTTCCGCAAGGTCTTCCAGGGTATCGCAGTCCCGCAGTTCGGCCGGATCCCGTACCTCTGCATGCTTCACGGAGCCGGGATATTTTTTCACGAGCACGCCGCCGCCCTTTCCTTCAGGCAGATCTGCCAGCTCGCCGTACGTCCATTGCGGAAAAAGCACCGGTGAACCTCCGACTCCGCCGTACGATGCGCGGAAGATGGAGGAAGGATCGTTCACAGCAGAGAGAGCCATTGCCGATACGGTTTCGCGGGAAAGAAGCGGCTGATCTCCCTGACAGAACAGGCATCCGTCCGTGTCCGCGAGCATTTCGATCCCGAGCCGCACGGTGTCACTGCGGTACGGCAGATCGTGCAGAATCACGTCGATTCCGTTTTCCCGGCACAGCTCAGCGACGGACAGATGACGCGTCACGACGACCCGGCGGCTGAAAATCCCATCGGTTGCTTCGATGGCGTGCTGAATCAGCGGTCTGCCGAGAAACTGTGCCGTCAGCTTGTTCGAGCCGAAGCGTTTTCCCTCCCCGGACGCCATGATGACGCATCCGAGATTGCCGTACGGATGGTCAAGATCCACCGTGAATACGTCATCCCGCCGGCAGAGTGCGCTCAGAAACGGAATGTCCTGCTTCCGCACTGCGGCAATGACGCGTTTTTCGCCGAACACACGGAGAAGAGCCTCACAGTACGGTTCGCATTCCGTCTCAAGATAGCCGATCTCGTCAATTTTCAGCCAATCACCGTCCCGGGTCAGTGCGGGAATTCCCGTTTCCGTAAATCCGTCAGGGATCAGCCGCATCCGGTTTTCTTCCCCGGGAATGCTTTCGTCAAATACGCCGACCTGCGCGGTTTCTCCCGTAACGCCGTCACGCAGATACACCGCGGATTTCGGGACTGCCCATGTGACAACGCCCGGCATCGGATCGGAAATCAGTTCGTTCAGAAGCGTGGTCTTGCCGGATTTCCGTCCGCCGGTGACGATCAGGTGGCGTTTTCCGCTTGCATGAAATGCCCGGAGAACCGCGTCGGATGTTATATGCATCATACGTCCTCCCTCAGCATCACGAGCTGTTCCCTGCCCTGCTTATCCCGGCAACGGCAGAGACTGACCGGACCGTAGATTGCGGAAAGCGCGGTTTCCATCCTGTCTGTCGGATCGTTTGCCGGATCGAGCACCGACAGAATTTTCCCGCCGCCGAGGAGGAGAAGCCGGTCGCATCGGTTGAGCGCGAGATTCGGGTCATGCAGGGTCACCAGCGCCGCGCCGTCACGCACACGATTCCGCAGAATATCAAGCATCCGCCCGCGGTACCGGAAGTCAAGCGCACTCTCCGGCTCGTCCAGCAGAAGAAGCTCCGCATCGGAAATCAAGGTACGTGCGAGAATGCACAGCTGCTTCTGTCCTTCGCTGAGATGGAGGTAGTTGTCCTCTTCCCGTCCCGCCAGTCCGACTTCAGCGAGTGCCTGCCGCGCCTGATTCTTCATGGATTCGCCCGGATGCTCGAGCAGACCGAGTTTCGGGTTGAACCCCATCAGCACCACGTCAATTGCAGAAATGTCAATCGAAATCCCGCTACGCTGGGGGATGTAGCTGCACGAGCGTCCCAGTTTCTTCGGGGCGAGCTCTTCCAGTCGGATTCCGTTCACGGAGCAGGAACCGCTGTGCGGCAGGATTCCGCAGACGGATTTGAGCAGTGTCGTTTTTCCGCTCCCGTTTGCGCCGAGAATGCCCATGACGCACCCGGATTCCACCGTGAAGGAGACCTCCTCGATCACCGGTTTGCCGCCATATCCGGCTGTCAGGTTCGATATTTCAAGAAAACTCACAACTCCCGCCTGCCTTTCACGATCAGATATACCAGAAACGGTGCGCCGAGCAGACTCGTAAAGATGCTCACCGGAAGCTCCGCCTGTGCCATACTCCGCGCGAGAATGTCCGCACCGGTCAGCAGGCATCCGCCGAGAACACCGCTGAGAAGCATCGTGGAAATGCGGTTGTGCTTTGTCATCATCCGAGCGGCATGCGGCGCGAGCAGTCCGACAAAGCTGATCAGACCCGTCAGACTGACGACGCAGGAAACCGTGAGCGTAGCGGTCATGAGCACTGCCAGCCGCATTTTTCCGACGCTGACGCCGAGCATGCGCGCTTCCCCTTCCTCCGCGGACAGAAGAATCGTCTGCCGGTGCAGGAGGAACAGAATCACAAGACAGACGCCGCAGAGGATCATGTTTCCGCCGATGGAATACGCGCTGATCCCGCTGAGACTGCCCATGATCCAGTATTCGATCGACGCAAGCTCGCGCTCCGGATCCGCCGTCAGCTTCAAAAACATGAGCACCGTCTGTGCAAGGGCATGCACCGCGATTCCGGCGAGGACGATTGTACCCTTTCTGCCGGATCTGTCGAGGGATGACAGTGCCAGAGCAAGCACAACCGCCGCCAATGCTCCGCAGAACGCCGAAGCCGTGACAGCCGCCGTGCCGGAGAGGAACAGAATTCCCGCCGCCGCACCCGCACTCGCACCGGATGAAACACCGATGATGTCGGGGGATGCCAGCGGATTGCGGAACACGGTCTGGTAGACAAATCCCGCGGTGCCGAGCGCAAATCCGCCGATGACGCCGACAATGACACGGCTGAGCCGCAGAGTGAGAAAGACCCGCACCTGCATTTCATCCCCGGCGAGGATTTTTGACAGCTCCAGCGGGTACTTTCCGATGAACAAACTGACAGCAGCCAGGACGATCAGAACGATCACCCCGGCTGTGCAGAGAAATTTACTTTTCGCTGTACGTGAAGTCATAGAAGGTTTCATAGTACGCATCAATTATGTCGTCCACTTCGGACTGCGGGCAGAGATCGGGCTGAATCACGCCGGAAAGCCATACGGAACCGAGAATTCCGCTGGGTACCGGGCTGTCCCACGCTTCTGCCTTGTCGGGAATCTGATAGACGGTCTTATGTGCAATCGCCCGGCAGGTCGCAAGATTGGGATCCGCAAGAACGTCTTCCACGGTATAATCCGCGTCGGACGCCAGAATGATGTAGTCGGGATTCCATGTGAGAAGCTGTTCGTAACTGATTTCCGCCCAGTAGGTGTCGGTCAGTTCAGCCGCCGCATTGATACCGCCAGCGAGACGGATCATGTCGGACTGATACATCGCGTCGCCTGCCGTGGAGAGCATGGAGGAGTTGCCGGCGAGATATACGGTGGGCTTGTCCGCGCCTGCGAGCGTTTCGGTCAGACGGGTTTCCTGTGCTTCAGTGAAGGCGAGAAGTTCAGCCGCTTTGTCCCCGGTGTTGGTAGCATCGGCAATGAGATCAATCATGCCGTTCAGAAGCTCCTGATTTTCGGGATTCACCAGAAGAACGTCAATGCCGAGGGAGGTCAGGGTTTCCGCCTTATCCTTGAGCTTGAGCGGCAGAATGACAAGGTCGGGTTCCAGAGCCGCACAGCCTTCCAGATCGAATTCCTTTGCGGAGCCGACGCTGGGCAGTGTGATTACATCCGGTGCGCTGAGGGAGTAAATCGCGCGCTTGTCCGCCTTTGCTTCGATGCCGACCATTTTTTCATCAAGATCGAGCGCGATGAGAACGCTGGTGGAGATATAGTAGCCGCTGACCAGCTTTTCCGGCTCGTCTTCGATGACAACTTCACGGCCTGCCTGGTCGGTAACCGTGATCGGGTAGTAGTCGCCGCCATCGTTCTGGTCTTCGGCAGTGTCGTTTTTTGCGCATGCCGCCATGGATCCAGTCATCGCCAGTACCAGCAGCAGGGATACGAGTTTTTTCATGATAATTCACCTCAAAATGATTTGTATAACGGAATTATACCATTTCGGCTTGTCAAAATCAATACATTTTGATATAATATTCTATAACAGAAACCACTGCAAACCTCTCAAACAGGAGTAATTTCAATGATTAACATACAGAAATACGTCCGTGCGCAGAGTCTCGAGGAGGCATGGCAGCTCAATCAGAACCGGCACAACCGCATCGTCGCGGGCATGCTGTGGACGAAAATGAGCCGCTCCAACGTGAACACCGCCATCGACCTGTGCGATCTCGGACTTGACACCATCGAAGAAACGGACACGGAGTTTTCCATCGGCGCAATGGTGACGCTGCGTCAGCTCGAGCTTCATGAAGGGCTGAATGCATACACACGCAATGCGGCGGCGGAATCGGTCAGTCCCATCGTCGGCGTGCAGTTCCGCAATCTCGCGACCGTCGGCGGCAGTATCTGGGGACGCTTCGGCTTCTCCGATGTGCTGACGCTCCTCCTCGCCATGGATACCTCGGTTGAATTATACAAGGGCGGCGTTATTCCGCTGGAACAGTTTGCATCCATGTATTACGACCGGGATCTTCTCGTGCGTCTGATCGTGAAGAAAACACCCGGCAGAATCGTTTACACCGCGATGCGCAATCAGAGAACCGACTTCCCCACGCTCACCTGCGCCGTATCCGACATCGGCGGCGAAATCCGTGCCGTCATCGGTGCGCGCCCGGGCCGTGCTGTCCTCATCCGCGACGAAACCGGACTTCTTGCGGGCGGCATCACACCGGAAAGCGCGGAAGCATTCGCCGCATACACCGCGGAACACGTGAAAACCGGCAGCAATCTCCGTGCGGGAGCCGCTTACCGGACGCATCTCGCAAAGGTTCTCACCGCGCGCAGTCTGATGAAGATGGGAGGAATGGAATGATGGAAATCAAGCTGAAACTCAACGGCAGACGGATCACGGAATCCATTGAACCCGATCTGCTTCTCATTGATTTTCTCCGTGCACATGGCTGTTACAGCGTGAAACGGGGATGCGAAACCTCAAACTGCGGACTCTGCACCGTGCTCATGGACGGAAAGCCGATTCTCTCCTGCTCCATGCTGACTTCCCGCGCGGACGGTCACGAAATTCTAACACTCGAAGGACTTCAGGAAGAAGCGGCGGATTTTGTCGGATTCATCGCCGATCAGGGCGCGGATCAGTGCGGATTCTGCAATCCCGGCTTTGTCATGAACACAATCGCCCTGCTCCGCGAAAATCCCGATCCGACGGACGACGAAATTCTGGCGTATCTGGCGGGCAATCTCTGCCGGTGCTCCGGATATGAAGGTCAGCTCCGCGGAATCCGCAAGTATCTCGACAGCCGCAAAGGAGGCAGATGATGGAACACAAGGACTACAAATCCGTCAACAAATCCGTACGGAAAAAGGACGCCATGCAGCTGCTCCTCGGCAAGCCGGTTTACACCGATGACATCACGCCCGCCGATGCGCTGGTGGTGAAAATCCTCCGCTCGCCCCATCCGAACGCGATCATCCGAACAATCGACACCTCCGTTGCGAAGAAGGTCCCCGGCGTCGTGGATATCTTCACGTGGGAGGACGTTCCGAAGCAGCGGTTTGCCATCGCCGGTCAGACCTTCCCCGAGCCCTCCCCCTATGACCGTCTGATTCTCGACCGGCATGTCCGTTTCACAGGCGACGCGGCGGCGATCATTGCGGCGGAAACGGAAAAAGCTGCGGAAAAAGCGATGCGGCTGATTAAAATCGACTATGAAGTGCTCGAACCGGTGCTGGATTTCCGCAAGGCACTGGACAATCCGGTTCTGGTGCATCCCGAGGACGACTGGTTCCCTCCGTGCGAAGTCGGCGGAGATGTGAAGCGGAATCTGGTGGCGAGCGAAGTCAACGCCGATGGGGATGTGGACGCCGTTCTCTCCGACTGCGATGTCGTCATCGACCGGACTTACCACACAAAATCCTTCAATCAGGCGATGATGGAGACCTTCCGGACATACGCCGAGATGGACCGCTACGGCAGACTCCACGTGGTTGCATCGAGCCAGATCGTCTTCCACTGCCGACGGATTCTGTCCCGCGCGCTCGGCATTCCGAAGAGCAGAATCCGCGTGGAAAAAACCAGGATCGGCGGCGGCTTCGGGGCAAAACAGACCGCTGTCTGCGAAGTCTACCCGGCGTTCGTTACGCTGAAAACCGGACGTCCCGCCAAGCTGATCTACACCCGCGAGGAATCCCAGATCGCCGGATCTCCGCGTCATGAAATGGAAATCCGCGTGAAGATCGGCGCTGACCGTGACGGCAAAATCCGCGCGATGGATGTGTACACCCTCTCCAACACCGGCGCGTACGGCGAACACGGTCCCACAACCGTCGGTCTGTCCGGACACAAGTCGATTCCGATGTACACCGGCAGTCTCGAGGCATTCCGCTTCGGCTACGACGTGGTCTACACCAATCAGCAGGCGGCGGGTGCCTATCGCGGATACGGTGCGACACAGGGCATTTTCGCCGTGGAATCCGCTGTAAACGAGCTTGCGGAAACCCTCGGCATCGATCCGACCGTCATCCGCGACAAAAACATGGTCAAGGAAGGCATGATTATGCCCGCGTACTACAACGAACCCGCATCCGCCTGTGCGCTTGACAAATGCATGGCACACTGCAAAGAGCTGTTCGGCTGGGATGAAAAATACCCCGTGCGCGACATGGGCAACGGAAAAATCCGCACCGCCGGTGTTGCAATGGCGATGCAGGGCTCGTGCATTTCGAACGTCGACGTCGGTTCCGCAACCGTGAAGCTGAGTGAGGACGGCACGTACAATCTCCTCATCGGTGCGGCGGACATGGGCACGGGATGCGACACCATCCTTGCGCAGATGCTCGCCGAATGCATGGAATGCGACGTGGATGATGTGGCAGTCTTCGGTGCGGATATGGACGCTTCTCCCTATGACTCCGGTTCCTATGCGTCTTCCACGACATACATCACCGGCAAGGCAGTCGAAAAAGCGTGCGGTGACTTGAAGAAAAACATCTGTAAAATCGCCGCGGAAATGCTGGAATGCGCGCCGGATGAAACAGAATTTGACGGAAAGCAGGTTCGCCGGAAGAA
>JAFUQY010000271.1 GCA_017472105.1 Clostridia bacterium
ACCACTCACCTCCACGGGTTCTGTAGTTTGCCGGTTCTTGACTCTATTTTACCACTAATTTATTAACAAAAAGCGAAAAGCACCTACGGTTTCATAACCCCGTCGATGCCTTTTCGCAGAAAGGCAGTTTATACATATGAAGAAATCCGCGTTTGTTTTGATTCTGACTGCATTGGTTATGACAGCTCCGGTGCGCGCTGAGGAAACGAAGGCTCCGCCGATGAAGGTGGTTTTTGATTCCGAAGAAGACGGTTCTGCTGAAGATTCCGCGATTACCGAGGACGCCAGCCTCACGGATGAGGAGTGGGAAGACGACGCGGAGCTTGCCGAACTGGAAGAACTCGCAAATGCACCCACGTATGCCAATTTTGTCAAATCCAAGACGTACGCGGACGGTATTTTCGCCGATGTAAAAGCCGGTGACTGGTTTGCATCGAACGTGAAAGCCGCGTATGAGTACGGACTCATGAACGGCAAGGGCGAGGACAGATTCGATCCCGCAGGCAGCATCACCGTCGCCGAAACCATCACCCTCGCCGCGCGAATCCATGCCATCCATACCATCGGAACCCTCGACGGATTTGCAGCCACATCCCCGTGGTACCAGACGTACGTCGATTACGCCGCGGAACACGGGATGCTCGACGGCGACGGGTATGAGATGGATAAACCCGCAACCCGTGCGCAGTTCGCCGGAATTCTCGCGTATGCACTGCCCACCGCGGAAATGCAGGTCAAAAATGACGTCCAGAGTATCCCCGATGTCGCGGAGAACGACCGGTATGCCGAGGAAATTTATACCCTCTACCGCGCCGGAATCCTCACCGGCAGTGACGCGTCCGGGATGTTCAACCCCGATAATACCATCAAGCGCAGTGAAGCCGCCACGGTCATCACCAGAATGATCGAAACCGGCAAACTCATGCTCAGCGATGTGATGCAGGATGACTCGGTTCCTTCCACGAAGGTGCTCGGATAAGGGAATGAAACAACGAAAAACGCTCCCGGCTTTGATGGCTGAGAGCGTTTTTATTATGCAGTTATGCCTTGCAGCGGGATTCCCAGTCCGCCCAGCGCGGGTCGGCGGTGATTTCACGCTTCACTTCGCTGTAATCCGGATTGCACCACATCGGCCAGTCGGTCGGCAGATTTTCTGCAAGCGTGCCGCGCTCGATGAAGTCCGATGACGCAAGATCCGCTTCCTTCACGAGCATGCCCGTGTAGTGCGGTTTTTCCTCGCGGGAGAGTGCGTCGTATGCCTGAGCGTCCTCCAGTGCAGCGTCAAGGGTGGCAAATGCGTCGTCATGATGCCCGGTTTCCCACTCGAGACGCGAGAGATAGAGCCTGAGATACGCCGATTCGCGGTGATAGAAGCCGAGATTCCCGTCGCCGCAGATCAGGCGGAGCATGTTGATGAACCCCTGTACCGCGCGGACGGATTCCTCCATTGGCTCACCTGCATCGAAGTGGCGGATGTTGTTCACCAGCGCGTACATGCCCTGTTCCGCGAGCTGATAGGTCAGAGCGAGAAGCGCATTGCCGAGGTGCTTCGCCTGAAGTTTTCCGTCCGTTGCCATCGCGAGCATGATTTCACGCGACTGTGCAAGCGTCGGCAGATTCTCGGCGAGTGAGAGTACCCGGTCGGTTTCGCCGATGTTCCGGTACAGCATCATCAGACTGCACAGGGAATCGGTGCGGATGCGGGCGTCGGATGCGTCGGTGCTGAGCCGCTCGTAAAGCGGAATTGCCTCGTTCCAGTATTCGTTTCTGCGGTGGCGGTCGAAATCGGAGCGGAGATAGCCCTCGTCGTTGTAGTGGAGCCATTCATGATGCCGCCGCCATCCGGTTGTCGTGAGAATTCCCGCGAGCCGGTGCGTGATCCGTTCGTTGCCGGGAAATTCCGCCAGAGCTTCGCGGAGCATCGTGATGCATTCCTCAAGATTTACGTCCCCGCGCAGATTGTCGTTTTCCATGCAGTCAACGGCGGCGAGTACCCCATCAATCTTCCGCTCCCGGTCGTTTTCGTAGCCGAAGAGGGAGTCAATCGTCACGCCGAAATAGTTCGCAATCGCCGGGATCAGCTCCATGTCGGGGTAGGATAGATTCTGCTCCCACCGGCTGACTGCCTGCGAGGTTACGTCAAGTGCCTGCGCCAGATGTTCCTGCGTGCGGTTGCGGCTTCTGCGCAGTTCGCGGATTTTTTCGCCAAGCTGTAATGTCATGCTGTGTTCCTCCTGAATTTCGAAATTCAAACAAATGTCATTTGATCGGCTGAGGTTGTGACCCTACAAAGGAGGTATCCGTTATCCAATCAAATATGGCATTGTCTGAATTCATTATGTTCACCGGTGTGACTTTATTGTAGCATGGCGTGCCGGAGAAGTCAATCATCAATCAATTGTTGGAAATCCAAGCATCAATTGAATCGGAAACACATAAAAAACGGCGGCGAACCCGTGAAAACCGGATTCATACCGCCGTTTTGTTTCGTTTGTCTTACTTGAGCATGCCTGCGAGGATGGATTCCGCTGCCGCGAGAGCTTCTGCGACCTTTGCGATATCCTTGCCGCCTGAGGTTGCACTGTCGGGACGTCCGCCGCCCTTACCGCCGGTCACTGCGGAGACTGCACCGACGAGCTTGCCCGCATGTGCGCCTGCCTTGACTGCCGCGGAGCCTGCTGCGGTGACGAAGTTGAGCTTTTCGCCGTCGTGAACTGCGAAGACTGCAACGGTGTCAGCGTACTTGTCCTTGATGGAGTCGCAGAGTGCGCGTGCGGAGTCGATGCCGGAGTCGCCGAGGTCGGATGCGATCAGTTTTACGGTGCCGACTTCCTTCGCGGATGCGATGAGGGTGTCGAGCTTCATGAGCGCCATCTTCTGGTTCAGCGCTTCGATTTCGTGCTTCTGGCGTGCGATTTCAGCCTGAAGAGCGGATGCGCGGGATGCCATGTCAGCGACGTTGTTCGCCTTGAGGGTCTTGGCGGTGTCTGCGATGAGAGCGTCCTTTTCCGCGATGAGCTGGAGAACGCCGTTGCCGGTTACGCCTTCGATACGACGTACGCCAGCTGCAACGGAGGATTCGGAGACGATCTTGAACAGACCGATCTTGCCGGTGTTGTCGCAGTGGGTACCGCCGCAGAGTTCGGTGGAGAAGTCGCCCATCTTGACCATGCGGACTTCAGAGCCGTACTTTTCGCCGAACAGAGCCATAGCACCCGCCTTCTTTGCGGATTCGATGTCGGTGACAACGGTGTCGATGGGATTGCCGACGAGGATGTTGAGGTTGACGAGAGCTTCGACCTTGGAGATTTCCTCAGCGGTGAGCGCCTGGAAGTGCGTGAAGTCGAAACGGACTCTCTGATTGTCAACGTAGGAGCCTGCCTGTTCCACGTGAGTGCCGAGAACGGTACGGAGAGCAGCCTGAAGCAGGTGGCACGCGGAGTGATTGCGCTTGATGGCTTCACGGCGCATGTTTTCGATGTCCGCCATTACGGTGTCGCCTACCTTGATTTCGCCGTTTGCAACGGTGCAGAGGTGGATGTAAACGCCGTCGGACTTCTTGGTATCGTAAACGTTGAGAAGCGCGCCGGACTTGTAGATGGTACCTGCGTCACCGATCTGACCGCCGCCTTCGCCGTAGAAGGGAGTCTTGTCGAGGATGACGGTGCAGTCACCTTCGGAAACGGCGTCAACGGATTCGTCTTCGGAGAGGATTGCGATAACCTTCGCTTCGGTGCGGTAGTCGGTATAGCCGGTGAATACGGTCTGGGGCAGGTCGGAAAGGAGGGACTTGGATGCATCGGACCAGCCGGAGATGTTTGCTCTTGCTTCCCGTGCGCGTACCTTCTGCGCCTGCATGAGTTCCTTGAAGGTTTCCTCGTCGATGTGGAGCTTGCTTTCTTCCGCGATTTCACGGGTGAGGTCGATCGGGAATCCGAAGGTATCGTAGAGCTTGAATACGTCTTCGCCGGAGATGGTGTCCGCGCCCTTTGCGAGAGTGCCGTGGATGAGGTCGGAGAGGATGGAGAGACCTGCGTCGATGGTGGCATTGAAGCGGTCTTCTTCCACGGACATAACCTTCTTGATGTAAGCTGCCTTTTCGCCGAGTTCGGGATAGCCCGCAACGTTTTCGGCGATCACGACGTCGCATACTTCGGTGAGGAATTCGCGGGAAATGCCGAGGAGCTTACCGTGACGGGCGGCGCGGCGGAGGATTCTGCGGAGAACGTAGCCTCTGCCTTCGTTGGAGGGAATAACGCCGTCGGAGATCATGAAGGTAGCACCGCGGACGTGGTCGGTGATCACGCGGATGGAGATATCGTTGTTCTTGTCGGCGCCGTAGTTCTTACCGGAGATTTCAACAACCTTGTCAAGGATCTTGCGTACGCCGTCAACTTCGAACATGTTGTCAACGCCCTGCATGACGCATGCGAGACGTTCCAGACCCATACCGGTGTCGATGTTCTTGTGTTCGAGCTCGGTGTAGTTGCCCTTGCCGTCGGAGTTGAACTGGGTGAATACGTTGTTCCAGATTTCCATGAAGCGGTCGCAGTCACAGCCGGGCTTGCAGTCGGGCTTGCCGCATCCGTATTTCAGACCGCGGTCGAAGTAGATTTCGGAGCAGGGTCCGCAGGGTCCGGTGCCGTGTTCCCAGAAGTTGTCTTCCTTGCCGAGGCGGATGATTCTTTCAGCGGGAACGCCGATCTTCTTGTTCCAGAGCTCGAACGCGTCGTCGTCTTCTTCATAAATGGAGGGATAGAGGAGCTCGCCGGGGATTTCAAGTGTTTCGGTGAGGAATTCCCACGCCCACGGAATCGCCTGATCCTTGAAGTAGTCGCCGAAGGAGAAGTTGCCGAGCATTTCGAAGAAAGTACCGTGGCGTGCGGTGTGGCCTACTCTCTCAAGGTCAGGGGTACGGATGCACTTCTGGCAGGTGGTGACGCGCTTTCTCGGGGGGTCAACTTCGCCGGTGAAGAACTTCTTCATGGGAGCCATACCGGAGTTGATGAGAAGGAGGGATTTGTCATTCTGGGGAACGAGGGGGAAGGAAGGGAGTCTTAAGTGACCCTTCGATTCAAAGAAAGAGAGGTATTTTTCTCTCAGGTCATTGACGGATGTCCACTGCATGATGGGGTCTCCTGTATTTTTATAGATAAATTTTATTTTTGGAAATTCGTACTTTATATTATAGCACAGATTTCATGGCGTTTGCAAGGGGTTTTGTATAATTAGAAGGTAGAAAAGCTCCGCTTTTCGAATTTAATTTGTAGCCCTGCGCAGGCGGCGCGAGAACCCTCCGTTGCCGGGCTCTCGATTCGGCAACCAGGAGTGCCTGGACCCAAGGCTCCGCCGGGCGAGGGATTTATAACGTGCAGTTGTAGGGTTGAGCGATTTTCCTTTATCGTACGGGACACTCATTTCCCTCGGTAAACTCAGCCTGCGGCGGCGAGACTGAACCGTTTCGGGCACTGATCTTGGGGATGTGTCACTGGATTTGCTCCATAAATTTCAGCCTGCGGCGCGGTGTGGATTTACTTCGTTTCTGTTGACGGAACGTTCGCCTGAACCGTAGGGTTGCCCCTTGCGGGTAACCGCCGAACAATTCCAAACCACACGCCCCGGCGATGACGCATAACATCCGCGAAAAACGCAGGGGCTTGCTCCTGCCGCCGATTCAAGATAGACCTCACAGCGACGAACCTATCTGCGGCGCGGGAGATGTTTTTGGCGGATACCATGACGGTTGTGTGCAAAAATCACGAAAACCGCTTGCTTTTCCGCGGCGGATATGGCATAATAGAATCAACAAAAATACACCGCAAGGAGACATTTTTATGCCTATTTCTTATCTCGAACAGGGGAAATACTTCAAGCTGGATACGCTGACTTCCACTTACGTGGTGCAGGTATTCGAGCAGGGGATTCTCCTCAATCCCTACTACGGTGCGAAGATTCCGGATCTGCCGCTCGACGGATACTGCTTCCGCGACTGGTTCTCTTCCTTCTCGCCTGCCAATGCGTCCGTGAACGAGGGCTCCTACTCCGCTGACGTATATCCGCTGGAATATTCCGGCTTCGGCGTCGGTGACTTCCGCAAGACTGCTGTCGCGATCCGCAATGCCGACGGCAACGACTGCACCGACCTGCGCTACGTGAGCCACAAAATCTACGCCGGCAAGCCTGCGCTCAAGGATCTGCCCGCGACCTATGCGAACACTGAGGACGAATGCACGACGCTGGAAATTCTGACCCGCGACAACACGACGGGGGCTGAGGCAACGCTCATCTACACCGTATTCGAAAAGCTCGGTGCGATGACCAAGTCCGTGCGGATTGCGAACACCTCCGACCGTGCGATGGACATTGAGAAGGTTTACTCCGCGTCCGTTTCCCTGACCGACATGGATTACGACATGTACCACCTCTACGGCAGATGGAACGCTGAGAGAAACATGTCCATCTCCAGGCTCGAGCACGGTCACACCTCCATTTCCTCCACGAGAGGTTCTTCCTCCCACTATCATAACCCCTTCGCGGCTCTGGTGAAGCGCGGTGCGAACGAGGATCAGGGCGAGGTTTACGGCTTCAACCTCGTTTACTCCGGCAACTTTGACATCACCGCGGACTGCGACTACTACGAAACCACCCGTGTGAACATCGGTATCAACCCCGACGGCTTCACGTGGCATCTCGAGCCCGGCGAAGAATTCCAGACGCCCGAAGCGGTTCTCGTTTACACCAATGAGGGTATCGGCGAAATGTCCCGCACCTTCCACCGCCTGTATCTCGGCAACCTTGTCCGCGGCAGATACAAGACCGAAAAGCGTCCTCTCCTCATCAACTCGTGGGAAGCGGCGTACTTCAACTTCGACACCGACAAGCTGGTTTCCTTCGCGGAACGTGCCAAGGAAGTCGGCATCGAAATGCTCGTCATGGACGACGGCTGGTTCGGTGTGCGCAACAGTGACAACTGCTCCCTCGGCGACTGGTACGTGAACGAAGACAAGCTGCCCGGCGGTCTCGGTGTGCTGATCGACCGTGTCAACGCGCTGGGTCTGAAGTTCGGTATCTGGTACGAGCCCGAGATGATTTCTCCCGATTCCGACCTCTACCGCGCGCATCCCGACTGGTGCATCCACGTTCCCAACCGCGACAAGTCCATTGCACGCCGTCAGTACGTGATCGACATGTCCCGTGAGGATGTCCGCGACAACATCTTCCAGCAGATGTACGACGTGCTGTCCAAGTACAAGATCGACTATGTCAAGTGGGACTTCAACCGCAACATTTCCGAAGCCGGAAGCGCACTTCTCGGAGCTCCGCGCGGCGAGGAAATCTTCCACCGCTTCGTGCTGGGTACCTACGACCTCATGAACCGTCTCGTCACCACCTTCCCGGACATCCTTCTCGAAAACTGCTCCGGCGGCGGCGGACGGTTTGACCCCGGTATGCTGTACTATTCTCCCCAGATCTGGGCATCCGACAACACCGACGCGCTCGAGAGAATCGCAATCCAGTTCGGTACCTCCATGTGCTATCCCGCATCCACGATGGGCGCACACGTTTCCATGAGCCGCCGCACCGGTTTTGCAACCACGGGCAACGTCGCAATGTGGGGCACCTTCGGCTACGAGCTTGACCCGAACCGCCTGACCGAAAAGGACGTTGAACTCGTCAAGGAACAGGTGAAGGAATACCACAAGACCTACGACCTCATTCACTACGGTGACTTGTACCGCGTCATCTGCCCGTGGGAAAACCACTACCGCAGCGCATGGGAATTCGTCGCACCCGACAAGAGCGAAATGCTGTTCACGAGCGTGACTCTGCGCTACTACCACTGCATGAAGTACATCGTCCGCTTCAAGGGTCTCGATCCCGAAAAGACCTACCGCCTCGACGGTACGGAACAGGTTTACTCCGGCGCGTTCCTGATGAATGCCGGTCTGAACCTGTCGAAATACCCTCGCAGCACCGGCGACAGCTTCACGCTGCATTTCTACGAAGTGAAGTAAACCCATCAAACTGAAACTTTAACCCCAACGAAATACAAGGAGGTCAGACATCCCATGTTTATTTCCGACTACCGCAATGTCACCCTCACTTCCGGCTTCTGGAAGATG
>JAFUQY010000272.1 GCA_017472105.1 Clostridia bacterium
CAGGAACGCTCGACCGCGATGAAGAAATTCACGCCGGACTTTTGAGGAAGAGATTTCTCCGTCCACGCACATACATCACCAATATCGTAGGGACAGGCGTCCCCGACTGTCCTTCGGAAAATCCAAACCAAACGCCATGGGGGCAAATCGCACCTCGGTTTATACCCGATCCCGAACATACGCCGAAACCAACCCAAAAAGCCGAACCCGCGTTTTTCACGTGAGTCCGGCTTTGTTTTATTGTACGATATTATCCTCAGATCTCGCCCCGCATCCGCCGTATCGCCAGCATCATCGCGTGCGCCGTGGTCAGTCTGCGGATCTTCGCGCGGTCGTTTCTGCCGCTGAAATGCTTCGTTTCCGTGTAAGTCCCACGCGCATCCGCAACGCCGAAGCAGACCGTGCCGACCGGTTTTTCCGCTGTTCCGCCGCCGGGTCCCGCAATTCCGGAAACCGACACCGCAAGAGATGCCCCCGTCACGCGAACCGCACCCTGCGCCATGAATCCGACGCATTCTTCCGACACCGCGCCGTGTTCTGCGATGACTTCATGCGGCACGCCGAGGACGTTCTCCTTCACCTCGTTCGCGTAGGAAATGATTCCGCCGACGAAAACGTCCGATGCGCCGGGAATATCGCCAACCGTCGAGCCGATCATGCCCGCCGTGCAGCTTTCCGCCGTCGCAAACGTCATCCCGCGCGACCGCAGTTCGTGAATCATCGTCGTCACAACCGCGTTTTTCGCGTCAAACGGATTGTCGGTCTCGGCGAACACGTACTGCCCCGCCTCGGTTGCACGGATTTTCTCCGCCATCTCCGCCGTCATCGCGCGCGCTTCGTCAATCGTGGGAGCCTTCGCCGTCACGCGGATGCGCACCTCATGCTCGCACGCATACGGAGCCACCGTCGGATTGAGGGATTCCTCCATCAGATCCCGCAGGATCGTCTCCGCCGCGGATTCCCCGATGCCGTACAGATGCAGATTCCGGCTGTAAATTACCCCGTCGGACAGGGCGGCGAGATACGGCTTCACGCACTCGACAAACATCGGTTCACACTCCGCGGGAGGTCCGGGCAGAAGAACCGCACGCTTCACCGCACCATCGATCACGCCTTCCAGAGCAAGACCGGGCGCGGTTCCCCATTTGTTGCGGAAAACCACAGCACCGTCGGGCACCATCGCCTGCGAGAGATTGTTTTCGGTCATTGTCCGTCCGATGCGCGCGAAAAACTGCACCAGATCGTCCCGGATCGACTCGTCAAAGTGGAGCGGAACCCCGAACGCCTCTGCCGCCGCGATTTTCGTGATGTCGTCGCACGTAGGTCCGAGTCCGCCCGTCATGATGAGGACATCCGCGCGGGATAAAGCCGTCTTCACAGCCTCGCGGAGCCGATCCGGATTGTCCCCGACGACGGTCTGATGGTACGACCCGAAGCCGAGCGCCGCCATCTCCCGCGCAATAAACGCCCCGTCCGTATTGATAATATCGCCGAGCAGCAGTTCCGTCTCGACGCAGAGAATTTCAGCTATCATATGTGATTCCTTTCGTAATACAAGTGAAGAGAAATTATTGTGGATTTAAAAAGCAGCCTGCGGCGCACAAATGGGATGTACGGTTTGATTTTTACGCAACATCCCGTCCGCGCACAAATTCCGAATCATCGTAGGGCGGTGCCTTGCGTGCCGCCGTCGAACAACAACAACCCAACCCCACGGACACAAATCGCACATTCGTTTTCATGCCCAATCCTGCACATGCATCATATAAAATCCCGTACGGCTGTAATCGTTCGAGGACAGTCGGGGACGCCTGTCCCTACGTTGATTCCGATTTGGCGAACAGACGGATGTACTCCGTGTTTGAATCGATTAAAATGCGGAGCATTTTTTCCGATTCTCTTTATAATCCGTTAAACTTTGGAGAATTTTCCGCAAGGGAAATTCTCAGGAACCGGGTGGTATTCTTTCAATTACAGCTTCCGTATATCCCGGTTCACTCTTATCTATTATCTATTATCTCTTAAAAAAGGACGGACCTGTCGCCAAGTCCGTCCTTCATTCCAATTATGCCAATTTCTTACCAGCGGATCTTCGCGCCGTCGTTTTCAACGGACTTGAACGCGTCCATGATGATTCTGAGGACGCAGCGCATCTGATCGTGGGTGACCATCTGCTCTTCCAGACCGTCCATTGCGCGGGTGAAGTTGCGGTAGTAGTCGTGAACGTCTGCAACGGGTCTTTCGATGTCGTATTCGTCCACGGTGATTTCGTCTCTCGGTGCCATGGTCTTGGTCAGGCCGCTGCCGTTGACAACCGGAAGTACGTCGGATTCGTGCCATGCCTTGCACTTGACAACGTGTGCGGGCAGAGTCCAGTGCTTGATGATCGCGGAACCCTTCTTCGCACGCATGTAGAATCTCGGCATGTCGATAAAGTTGTAGGTTCCGACTTCGCAGTACGCCTGCTTGCCGCTCCGGTATTCGATCCACAGCTTGAAGCCGTCGTCGACTTCGTCGTTGGTGATGTGGTCGAACTGGCAGCGCACGGACGCAACGTCGTAGCCGAGGATCATGCACGCCTGGTCGATGATGTGGATACCCCAGTCATAGAGCATACCGCCGCCGTATTTCTTGATGCCGCGCCAGTCGGAGGGAATACCGCGGCTGCCGTGGATACGGGACTCAATGTTGATAACCTCGCCGATCTCCCCGCTGTCGTGGATCTTCTTCATTGCCAGAGCGTCCACGTCAAAGCGGCGGTTCTGATGAACGGAGAAAATCTTTCCTGCCTTTTTGGAAGCGGCGATCATTCTTTCCAGACTTTCCAGGGAAAGGGTGACGGGCTTTTCGGAGATAACATGCTTGCCGGCTTCGAGTGCGGCAACGGCGATTTCCTCGTGCACGTCATTGGGCGTCGCGATGGTGACCATGTCGATCGTGGGGTCAGCCAGAAGCTCTTCACGGGAGTTGTAGACCTTGACTCCGCGGGATGCGGCGAGGGCTCTCTTGGATTCGTCGATATCGTAAATTCCGGCGAGATTGCAGACATCGCTGGTGAGCAGATTCTTGCAGTGGAAGCCGGCGCCCATTCCGCCGTAGCCGATTACAGCAGCATTCTTTTTCATAGTTTACCTCTTTCTCCGCAGTTCCCGCGCCGGCATGCCGATGAGGGACAAACGGTATATACCCGTCCGCGAAAGTCTCCGGACGATGATGTCAAAGTGAATAGTCGAGGATGTTCCTCTATCTATAATTATATATTTTTTTGGCGATATGTCAAGTGGATTTCCTCAAATTTCTCGATTCATCGACGGCATTTTTTATATGTTTTGTGTTTTTTCCGCCGCAGAACCCGGCAATCTCCCGCGCCGGTGCAGATTTTTGTGGATTTTACCGAATTTTTCCATCGTCATTCTGACAGTGGGCAGCGGACGGGAAACAATGCGGAAACATCCTCTATAAACCGTCAGCAGATCCAACGTCACCCTTTGTCATTCAGAGGGCAGGCTGCCCTGTAAATCAAAGCCCAACATCCTGCCCGAAGAATCTGCGCATGTCCGGTTCAGGATCGGTGTATGTCCGTGGTATTCCATACCATTCAGGTAAAGGGTACTCACTTTGTAATCATGTACAATTTGCAGAGAGTGAATTTGTACAGATTTCACGTCTGAAACGCTCGCGAGTAACCTTCAGCCAAATAGGACATATAACCACAGACATATACGGATCTGAACAGGACATGCACAGATTCTTCGGGCACGATGTATGGTTGAATCGTCAGTGATTTTCGCCCTCTGAATGACAAAAGGTGACGTTAGTTTGGCTGACGGTTCATAAGCATATATTACGCTTCTTTTTTCCGCGAAACCGCCTTGACAAACCCGCGTTCCATGTGCTATAATCTGTATCATGGGATATGTCTTTGCATCCCGTCCCGCACAGAGAAAAGCCTCACCGGCTGAAAGGGCTTTCACGGACGACGCAGAGGTACCGCCCTGCCGAATAAAACGGCTTCTATAATGTAATAAAATTGAGTGAAAGCTCGGGTGGAACCGTGCGGTGATTCCTGTCACTGCACCCCGAACAGATTTTTCTGTACCGCGGCTTTTTTGTTTTTCCCGCGTACAAGATTCTCCATCAGGGAGGACACCACTATGTTTGAAGTAAGATTTGCCGACAAAACGATGCAGTTCGACGCTCCCGTCACCGCGTACGACGCAGCAAGAGAAGCGGAGCTCATCTCCCGCGAAGTCATCGCCGCAAAGGTCAACGGCACCGTATGCGACCTGACCACCCTCATCGACGCC
>JAFUQY010000032.1 GCA_017472105.1 Clostridia bacterium
GAGTGGTTCCGTCCGCATATGCACGAAGAACGCTTTGCCGCACTCAGAGAGAAAGCAAAGTCCTTCGATCCGTACCGGCGCCGTCTCATGCAGTGATCGAAAAATTCTCTGTCTGATTGAGAACACCTCACTGAACAGCTTATTGCTTTTGTCGAAAAATTATGCTATCATACAGTCAGAACCGGTTCAATCCAATGAAACGAGGACAAAGCAATGACACTGCCAACCGCAAACATAATCCGCACCATGCGGCGGGAGAATAACGTGACACAGGATGAGCTTGCGCAGGCTCTGGGCGTGTCCTATCAGGCCGTCAGCCGCTGGGAAAACGGACAGGCGTACCCGGACATCGAGCTTCTGCCGAAGATTGCCGCTTTTTTCGGAATCACCACGGACAGACTGCTCGGTGCGGACGAAGAAGCGAAACTGAGAAAGCGGATCGAAACCCTTGAAGCCTATAACCGTGCCTATCACGCCGCGGAAGACGGGTACGCAAAATATGAAATCATGGCAAGAGCCGTCAAAGAATTTCCGGATTCGGAACCGTTCATGGAAAAAGCTCTTGAGCAGCTGATCTGCCATGATGCCCTGCCGCGTGAAGAAGCTCTGCCGATTGTAAGGGAATACTGCCGGAAGCTGATTGAAAACACACGCAGTTCCGTGCGGCGTCTGTCATCTCTGTACAGAATCTTCCAGTACGAAGACGAAGACCGGCTCACCGACTGGAGCAAATATGTCTCGGAAAAAGTCACAGTTCCACAACTGCTGGCAAGTCGGTACAATCATCTGGGAGAAGTTGAAAAATGCAATCTTCAGCGGCAGAAAAACCTATTTGCCAGTCTGAATTACTCCTTCGACACGGAATTCAGCCGTCTACGCTATCACGAAGGAGCAGGCAGTCTGAATTCGGATACCGCATCCCGTGCCGCAGACCATCTCCTCGGTCCCGCAGAAAAAGATCCCACGATCAGTGTAAAGGGGCAGGAAATCATCCTCAGGCTGGTCGATGTGCTTCGTGATCCTGCCATAGAGGAAGACGGCTGGATTTTCCGGCGCGCATTCACCTATCTGCGTCTTGCCGCAGGGCGGTTCGGTTCCGGTGACAAAGAAGGAGGCTACGAAGCACTGGAAAAGTCCGTAGAGCTGTATGAAACGGTTCTGCGGATACCTGTTGATCGGGACCTGCCGCTGAACTGCCAGGTTCTGGACAGGCTGACAATTTCCGCAATCTCTTATTACAATCCTGAACAGAATCTGCTCAGACAGATTTCTTCCGATCCGGTTGACATCATGCTCCGCCGGGATGCCGCATCCGTCCTGCCGGTCAATACCCATAACTTCCGTTATGCTCAGATTTATCATCCGCTCACCGATCCGTCCGGCTGGGAATGGTTCAACTGCGTCCGTGACGAAGACCGTTACAAAGCCTGCGTCGAGCGTATCCGGAAATACCGCCCCGAAGACTTCCCCGAATAACCCACACAGGACCTGCTTCACAGCGGGTCTTTTTTTATATCTTGATCTTCTTATAATACTCCAGCGATGTGAACCCGTGCTCGATGTGGTTGAGGAGATACCGCTCGCAGACCACGGCAAGCAGGGGAAGCTCGGACTTGTCAAGCGTGAACGACAGCAGCTTTTTCAGCGGTGCGTATGCGATGAACCGCAGTGCCGCGAGAACGGGCGGTGACACACGGATCATAATCTTCGCCGAAAACTCGTCCTGAATATACACGGGATCGTTTTCCAGCTCCGTCCGGCATTTTCTGCATAACAGGCGTCCGTTCATGACGTCAAGCGTGCAGTCCTCGGTCAGCTCACATCCGCATCCGTCACACACCGTGAGATCCGGCATGAAACCCGACTGCACCGCGCACCGGAACTCGAACGCCGCCTTGATCTGCTCAAGCGGTACGGAATCCATGTTCGCAATGGCGTACAGTGTGTTCAGCGTCAGGGACATCAGATCGGAGTCGCCCACGCCGTCGAGGGAAACGTCTCCCGCAACGTCGCAGATATAGTTCGCCAGAGCCAGCTTTTCCGCGTCGTAGTGGATCGCCGTGAAGCCTTCGAGGTAGAACGTGTCGCGGATGTAGTGGAAATCGCCGCGCTTATGCAGCTGGAATGTGCTGTACGTGAACAGTCTTGCCGCCGCGGCATGTCGGTTGCGAATGGACGAAATTCCCTTGCCGGAGATGGTGATGCGGCCGTATTCGGCGGTGAGAACGGTGATGATTTTGTCGCTCTCGCCGTTCTTCACCTCGCGGATGACCAGACCGTTGACCTCAAAATCGTCGGTTCTGCCGCTCATCTCAGCTTTCGATATCCTCGGGCTTGAAGCCGAAATTGTTCAGACTGAGCTGATTGTCGCGCCACTTTTCCTTGACCTTGACCCAGAGATTGAGGTAGACCTTGGTGCCGAAGAAGGCTTCCATGTCCTCTCTCGCGTAGCTGCCGATTTTCTTGAGGGTTTCGCCGTTCTTGCCGACGATGATGCCCTTATGGGACTGTTTTTCACAGAAAATCTCGGCGCGGATGCGGATCATGCTGTCTTCGGTGAAGTCCTCGATCACGACAGCGGTGCCGTGCGGAATTTCGTCGGACAGGGTACGCAGAATCTTTTCACGGATGATCTCTGCTGCAATCTGTCTTTCGGGCTGGTCGGTGAGGCTGTCCTCGTCGAACATCCAGTCGCTCTCGTAGAGGAACTGCGCGGCTTCTTCGAGCACTTCGTCGACGTTCTTGCCGGATTCCGCACAGGTGGGAACGACAGCGTCGAAATTGTGCAGTGCCGCATAGCCCGCGATGGTTTCCGCCAGCTTTTCGCGGTTGACAAGGTCGATCTTGTTGAGCACGAGCATGGACGGCAGCTCTGCCTTTTTGATCTGATTGATGAGATTCTTTTCGATTTCGCCTGCCGGATGACCTGCTTCCGCGATGAGAATTACGGCATCCGCGGATCCGACGGACGAGCGCACAGTTTTCATCATATATTCGCCCAGCTTGTTCTTCGCCTTGTGCACGCCGGGCGTGTCGATGAAGACGAACTGATCTTCGCCCTTGGTAAGAATACCGGCGATTCGGTTTCTGGTGGTCTGGGGCTTGGACGACACAATCGCCACCTTTTCGCCCAGAAGCTGATTCATGAGCGTGCTCTTGCCTACATTCGGTCTGCCGACGATGGCGATAAATGCTGTTCTTGTCATTTTTATAACCTCTGTTGATTTTTTGTTTGTCCTGGATTTTATTTGGGGGTACGGTCGCTTTTTGAAAAAAGCTCCGCAAAAACTTCCGGCTGACGAGGTGCGGTGTGCTGACGGGATGTGATCTGATATGGCACTGTCAGCCTCAGGGGATTTTTTGACGGCGTGCGGTTTTAACTGCTGATTTGTATTTCTACGGATACAATTGCGGATTGCTCCTGCGGGTGCGCTGCCGTATGACGCGTACCAATGTATCAGAAGCTCGCTTATACGGTTCACAGGGACCTCCGAGACCCTGTTCACCCACGCCGTGGAGCGATCGAAATACGTTCGTTGTCTGAGTTGTTATTTTCCGGACTCACGCACGCCATGGGGATCTGCCGTATATCAGCCGTTTCGTTCTTACGTTGTTTACTTCACTTCCAGCCCGATGGCTTTCATGATTTTTCTCTGTCTTGCGCGCATGTCACGGTCTTCCTCATCGGAATTGACGTGGTCGTACCCGAGCAGATGAAGCATGGAGTGCACGGTCAGGAATGCGCATTCACGCTCGTAGCTGTGACCGAATTCCTCCGCCTGTGCCGCCGCTTTCTCGAGGGACAGCACGATATCCCCAAGCTCACAGACCTCGTCCGGATCGGGCATATCGCCGTTCTTCATATCGTACATCGGGAAGGAGAGCACATCCGTCGGCCTGTCGATTCCGCGGAACTCGGCGTTCTTGACCTGAATCCCGTCGTTATCGGTGAACGTAACGGAGACTGCCGCGTCCTGATCGAACTTCTCGAACATGAGCGTCGCGCGGATTGCCTTTCTCAGAAGCAGCTTCAGTCCGAGTCCCGTTTTATGCTTGTTCTGTTCGTTTGCCCAATAGATTTTAATTTTCATTTCTTCTCACCGGCTTATAACGCTGCTCTTTTTCCTTTTCGCGGCGTTCGTTTTCCTTTACTTTTCTGTCGCGCTCGTAGCGGTCGTATGCCATGATGATCTTCTGCACCAGTCTGTGGCGGACGACGTCTCTTTCATTGAACTCGTGAATTCCGATATCCTCGATGTTTTTCAGGATCATTGTCGCAATGGACAGACCGCTTTTCGTCCCTCTCGGCAGGTCGGTCTGGGTGAGGTCACCGGTCACGACAGCCTTGGAGCCGTTGCCGAGACGCGTCAGGAACATTTTCATCTGCTCCGGCGTGGTATTCTGCGCTTCGTCGAGGATGATGAAGGAGTCGTCGAGCGTCCGTCCGCGCATATACGCCAGCGGTGCGATTTCGATCGTCATTTTCTCAATCATCCGTGCACAGGATTCCGCTCCCAGCATCTCGTACAGTGCATCGTAAAGCGGGCGGAGATAGGGGTCAATCTTGCTCTGGAGATCCCCGGGAAGGAATCCGAGACGTTCTCCGGCTTCAACGGCGGGTCTGGTAAGGATGATGCGGCTGACTTCGTGATTGCGCAGAGCCTTGACCGCCGCCGCGACTGCGAGATAGGTTTTGCCCGTACCTGCGGGACCGATGCCGAGCACGATGGTGTTTTTCCGGATGAGATCGAGGTATTTCTTCTGTCCGACGGTCTTTGCCTTGATCGGCTTGCCCTTTGCGGTGACAAAGAAGCAGTCGTCGTCGAGATCGGAAAGCTCACCCAGTCTGCCCTCCTTCACCATGCCGATGACGTAGTCCACGCTCTGGTCGGACGGCTCTTCCCCGAAGGAAACGATGCGCTTGAGATAGCTCAGCACGTCCGCCGCCATCGTTACGCCGTCCCCTTCCCCTTCGACAACGATGGTATCGCCGTCGTCGTTCTGGTTCTGTATGTTATAGATCCGCACGCCGAATTCGCTTTCCAGCCGTCCGACGTTCTTGTCAAAGCTGCCGAACAGCCGCGCCGTTGCTTCGGATGATGCGGTGTGAATCTTTTTCTGCTGCATTCTGTTCTCCTTAGATTTGATTTCAAGAAGGATTTGATCATGGAATGGGACTTTTACTCCGTACGGAATTCTTCGGTTTTTCCGTTGTCCCGTCTCAGGTACAGGAGGCACGAGATTTTATAAACGCCGTCCTCAAATGACGCAGTCACTTCCCGCGCGACAAGCTCCGCATCTTCCGTTTCGTCCTTGATTTTCCCGCTCAGCTCGAGCATTGCCTCAGCCGCAGCATCATCGGCCGGGATCGTTTCCCTGACAAGCTCGTATTCGCGGTACACAGTTCTGAAAATCCACACCGGAAGGGGATTCATGCCAAGTGGGCATACCTGTTCCATCATATTTATTGTATCACAAGTACCCGCATCAAATCCACCCTTTCCGAAAAGATTTAATGATTTTTTGAAAAATTTTACGGAAATTTCCGTTTTTTCGCGGCCCGTATAGCGTTTCACTTCCCTTTCCGTCACGGCTTCCGACCTGATTACGGAAAACGTACGGCAGATCACCTCACCGTCGGCGTATTCGTACAGGAGCGAGCCGTCCTTCAGCTCCGTCACACCCGAGATGAGCACCTGACCGGGGGCGACCGTATCGCCGACCTTCACCGCCGCCGTGCCGTTTTTTACATGAATCTCCTCGACCACGCCCGCCTGCACCGCAACCACATTTGCATATGTCCCCTCCGGCGGCAGATTTCTCTCGTCCCGCATCATCTCCCGCACCTGCACTTCAGCCACCGTGCCGTTCATGTACACCGACAGCCACGCAATATCGTCCTGAAGGGCAAGATACTGCGCGTGCACGTCGTTGAAGCTGATTTTATGAAAATTGTCGCCCACGCCGCATCCGAGCTCCCCGAGAAGCGTCACGATTTCCTCCGTCGGAGTCACACTGTTGCCGAAGACGCGTACGTCCCAGATGATCCGCGACGAATGCCACAGCCACAGCGTCATCAGCAGAAACCCGAGTGCGATGGCAGGACGGATCCGGAGATACGCAAGCACAACCGGCAGACCGTGATCCTCACTGACAGTACATCCGGAATCCGCGAATGTCTCAAACACCCGCACGTCGCAGTCCCGCATCTTCACCGTCACACTGCCGTCCGCATGCATCCGCTGACACCGGAATTTCAGCCCGGCGCGCCAGATGCGGTCAAACACTGCGGTTTTGCTGTCACAGGGAATCGTCACCCAGCGCCAGCCGCGCAGAAACCACCTCACTTCCATCATTCACCGTCCTCTCCGAACACAACCGATGCGATGCACCCGCGCACCGTGAGCGTTCTGCCGGTAAAATCCGAGAGCATCAGACACCGCCCTCTCACCGTCAGCCGCTCTTCCTTCATGGAAAGCACTACCCGGCACGGCTCGTATTCGAGAATCCCGGTGCATCCCTCCACTTCCAGCTCTTCCCGTCCCCGGATGACCGTCACCGGCATTGACGACAGCACATCCACGGGCAGTGCCATCAGCTCCGACAGCTTTTTCGTGATTCCGTCATGCAAAATTCCGTCCTCCCGCGCATAGAAATGATCTGTGAAATCATATGCCGAGTGCGTGAAAGGAATGCCTGTGAAAAAACTGCCCGCCGTTCTTGTCTTTTCCGCCATGCTCCTGCTCCTCATTTTCGGAGATACCGCCGCACATGCCGTGTCCGATTCGCTTGCGCTGTGCGTCACCCGTGTGATTCCGCCGCTGTTTCCGTACATGGTGCTCTCGTCCGTGATTCTGTCAATGGATCTTGCCGCGCCCCTGTACCGCCGGATTCCGACGGAGAAATGGTTCGGACTGCCCCGCTCTGCCGCTCCCGTTCTGCTCACCGGATTTCTCTGCGGGTTTCCCGTCGGTGCATCCGGTGCGGCTCAGCTCGTGCGTGACGGAAAGCTCTCCCGCAGTGACGCCGCCGCGCTCTGTGCCGTATCCTCCGCTGCCAGTCCCGCGTTCGTCATCGGATCACTCGGCAGTCAGTGGACGCGGGAGTACGGTCTGATCCTCTGGCTGACGCAGGTGGCGGTCTCCCTGTTTCTCGCTGCGTTTGTGTTCCGCGGCTCCTGCGTGTCTCCGTCAGTACAAACCGCATCGGAAAAAGCCGTACCCTCTGCCGTACAGAGTCTTTGCACAGCCGTCACCTCAGCCGCGCAGTCCTGTATCGCGGTCACGGCGTTTGTCACCTTTTTCGGAACCGCAGCCGCACTTCTGTCCGTACTGATTCCGCCGCTCACACCGCTGTTTTCCGCCGTGCTGGAGTTTTCCCGCGGGGCATCTTTCGGTGCGCAGACGGGCGGGCTGTACGGAATCATCCTCACCGGTGCATCCGTCGGCTTTGCAGGAGTGTCCGTGCTGATGCAGACGGCGTCCTTCCTTCTGCCACAGAAAATCCCGATGAAGCCGGTGATTTCAGCAAAGCTCGTCACGATGACATCCTCCGCCGCCGTGTCCGCTGTGTATTATCTCATCCGCCGCCCGGGTGTCTCCGGAATTCCCGCGTCGGGTTCGGTCTTCATGCCTGCCAGCGCATTGTTCGTCATTGCAGTGCTCGGACTCATCACCGCTGCCGGAAAAACCGCGTCCCGACTGCTGAAACATACAGAAATCCGATGAAAATCGAGAAAATCCCGATGCAAAAAGGCGGAATTTCAATTGCCCTATTGATTTTTGCGAGGATTTTATATATAATATAGTGGATAAACTGGCGAATTGTGTGACCGGGAGGATTTCATGTGAAAAACTGCGACGAAAAAATCGAGAAATACTGCAAATACTGTGAGCTTGCCGCGACCCTCACCGATCCCGACAAAATGCTCTGTTCCCGTCACGGCGTCGTGGAGGCGTCCCATCTCTGCCGAAAATTCCGGTATGACCCCCTGAAACGTACGCCCGCCCGGAAAAACCGTGAAATTTCCCTTGAATACGTGGAGATTTAAGCGGGAAACCTCATCCTATCCATCCTGTTTATAAAAAATCCAACCATACATCCATTATCTGATCGGAGGACAAACCCTTGATTATCGCACTTGAAGAAGCAAAATACAGACTGGAAAACTTCCGCGCCAATATTGAAGAACTCGGCAGCGCACTCCGCATTGACGAGCTGAGAGAAAAGCTGGAAAAGCTGGACGCAACCACGCAGGATCCCGAATTCTGGAACAACCAGGAAAACTCCGGCAAGGTTCTGAAGGAAGTCAAGAGACTGAAGGACAAGATCGCGGAATACGATGACCTTTACGCAAAGCTGGAGGACACCGTTACCCTCGCCGAGCTTGCCATCGAAGAAAACGACGAATCCATGGTGGAAGAAGTCGAAACCGCAGAACAGGAAATCCTCGCGGAAGAAGAAAAGATCCGCATTGAGATTCTGCTCTCCGGCGAATACGACCAGAACAACGCCATCATCTCCCTGCATCCCGGTGCGGGCGGTACCGAAGCTCAGGACTGGGCGCAGATGCTCTACCGTATGTACACCAGATGGGGTGAACGTCACGGCTACAACGTGAAGCTCATCGACTGGCTCGACGGTGAAGGCGCAGGCATCAAGTCCGCTACCATCATGATCGAAGGCGAAAACGCATACGGCTACCTCAAGGGCGAAAACGGCGTTCACCGTCTCGTCCGCATTTCTCCCTTCGATGCATCCGGACGCCGCCAGACCTCCTTTGCATCCGTGGAAGTCATGCCCGAATTTGAAGACGACAACACCATCGAGCTCAAGGAAGAAGAACTCGAAATCACCGCTCACCGTTCCTCCGGTGCCGGCGGTCAGCATATCAACAAGACCGACTCCGCAATCCGCATCATGCACATTCCCACCGGTATCGTTGTCGGATGCCAGACCGAACGAAGCCAGCTCCAGAACAAGGAAACCGCGCTGAAGATGCTCAAGTCCAAGCTCATGGAAATCAAGCAGCGCGAAAAGCTGGAAAAAATCGAAGACATCAAGGGCATCAAGACCAACATCGAATGGGGTGCACAGATCCGTTCCTACGTATTCATGCCCTATACCCTCGCGAAGGACACCAGAACCGGCTATGAAGACGGCAACATTCAGGCAGTCATGGACGGTGAAATCGACGGATTCATCAACGCTTACCTGAAGATGAACGCGGCTCAGGCGTAAACATGAAAAAAGAAGAATCCCGTTTTGTCCCGGATACCCTGTTTGAAGGGATGACCTCCGTCCGCGCAGTCCTCGGTGCCATGGATCAGAAGATCAGCGACCGGAAGATCAGCCGGATTCTCGTGGACGAAACGAAGGTGAAAAGCCGCGCGAAGGAGCTGGGATGGCTCCGGTTCAAGGCGGGTGACTACGGATTTGCGATGGAAACCGTGCCGCCGCATGAGATCGACGCGATGACCACGGGAAACACCCACGGCGGTATTTTAGCTGAGTGCACATCACGGACGATTCCCGCACTGAACGCGGACAGCATCCGGCCCGACGGCTTCTACGTGATGATCGAAGGCATCGAGGACCCGTACAATTTCGGGTACGCGATCCGTTCCCTGTATGCCTGCGGAGCGGACGGGATTGTGCTCTCTCCCCGGAACTGGATGAGCGCGGCGGGTATCGTCTGCCGTTCGTCCGCCGGTGCGTCGGAGCTGCTTCCCCTGTTCGAATGCGACCCGGTCCAGTCCTCGGCGGTGTTCCGGTCACGCGGGTATAAAATTCTCTGCGCCGGCATCCGCGACTCCGTGTCCTCCTTTGACTGCGATATGACAAAACCCGTGTATCTCATCGTCGGCGGTGAGAAGCGAGGCATCTCCTCGGCACTGCTCGACACGGCGGATCAGATCGTGCGCATCGACTACGGACGGGACTTCGCGGGTTCCCTCTCGGCGGCATCTGCGGCAACCGTGCTCGGCTACGAAGTCATGCGGGCAAACCGGAAATAACAGAATCAGAAATGCATCATGCGGAAGGAAACGTTCTGCGCGGTGCATTTTTTGTTTTGCCCTCTTGACAGCGGTTTATACTTGTGGTATAATCATTACAAGGTCACGTGAACCGTTATGAAAGGAGTTAAATCGTTATGAAGAAATTATTATTACCGTTACTCGCCGCACATCTGACCGCATTCCTGCTTTGCGGATGTACTTCGGACGAACCGGTTCAGCCGGAAGAACAGGTTCCCGAAACCATCGAAGAAGTGAAAGAGCCCATCGTATGCACCACACCGGAGGATATCGACCAGCTTGACGGCATCGTCTCGGTGTATCCGATCACGCTGAACGAGTATCTCACCAAGCCCGAGTCCGAATACAGCGCGGATCAGCTTGCCTATCACGACAGTGAGCTCGCGAAGTTTCCCATTTATCGGATCGAATACACCGTTGATGACTGCACTGTTTACGCACACCTCACCCTTCCTGCGGAGTACGATGCCGAAAATCCCGCTCCTCTGGTGATTACTGTCGATTCAGGACGCGGATACAGATCCATCTGGAATCCCGCCAGCGACGTCGTGAATGAGATACATCATCCGCTCATGGCTACAATGTACAGCAAAATCACGGAAGAAGTGATTCGCTCCGATATCGCCGAGGATTACAGCAGTATTACACGCAGTTATGCCGTTCTGGTATGCTACCTGCGCGAAACTGAGCCGGGCACCGGTTTTGACGAATTCGGCGGCGATGACGTGAACGATCTCGTGTTCTGGTTTGACAAACTCCCGTCGTTATCGTTTATCGATCAGGACCATATCTACATGGTCGGTGACTCCCGCGGTGCAATGCAGGTCTGTCTTGCTCTCAGAGAAGCCCCGGACAGCCTGATCCGTGCGGCACTTTCGTTCTCGGGAACATACGACATCGCAGATTTATATGATTTCCGCGAGGATATGCGTGATGAGCTGGAAAAACGAATCGGCGGCACCCCTGAGGAATGCCCCGAAGAATACGCAAAACGAAGCGTGATCAACTTTGCAAACGAGATCAATACACCGCTTCTTCTCGTTCATAACACAGGCGACAAGAGAGTTCCCTATGCACAGGCAGCGGTATTTGCGGAAAAACTGACACAAGTCGGAAAGACCGTCGAGTTTATAACCCGTGACAGTGACGGTCACATCTTATCCGGATCGATAGAAATTCTGGAAATGCTCAACAGAATGCTGGAGCTCTACGGCTGATCGCAGAAAAAACAATTCCACCCGTTCTTTCCCTTGCAATTTCCGGAAAAGTGTGCTATCATATAGTCACGGTAACCGGTACCGAATCCGTGAGACAAGGAGGTAATGATCGATGATTCAGACTATTATGGAGGTGGCTGTACGCTGACGGCTCAGGCCCACGAGCCAAGTGTACCCACTTTGTAAAACAGGATTCGCTCCGCTTTGCCGGGGCTTGTCCTGCGTTAAGCTGATAAACAGTCGGGCATTCCGAAAGGCGGTACACCATTAGCTACATCAACGCGGAAGATATCCTTCCGGCAGAGCTGATCACGCAGATCAGAAAATACATCGAAGGGGAAGCCATTTACATCCCGCGCGCAGTCGGACGTGCCGAGTGGGGCAAGTCCACCGGAACCCGCGCGGAGCTTGACAGACGCAACCGTGCCATCCGCGCGGAATACGAATCGGGCGTCCCCGTCCCGGAGCTGAGCGAGAAGTATTGCTTATGCTGCGACAGCATCCGGAAAATCCTCAGAAAAACGTAAACAAGCCGTGTGGATCATCCATGCGGCTTTTTAACTGCCCGCAAATAAACAAATGTTTCCGCGAATGCCTTTACAAATTCAGCCGTGCGTGATATAATAAGGTAAGTATTTTTATTTTTCAGGAGGTTCCCATGAACATCCCGAAGATCGCCGTCGGGGACAAGCTCGAGCTGAAGAAAAAGCATCCCTGCGGCACGTCGGTTTTCAGCGTTCTCCGCGTAGGATCGGACGTGCGGATTGTCTGCGACGGATGCGGACGCGACATGGTTCTCCCGCGCGAAAAGCTGGAAAAAGCAATCAAAAAAATCCACCATCCCATCGAAAGTGAATCGGAAGAAAATGGATAACTGTATTCCCGAAACAAAAAAGCGGTTTGCCCTGCCGCATCTGACGAAAAACGGAAAAACCCTGCTCTGCTGCTTTGCGGTGCCGTTCCTTGCCATGATCCTCATCTACTGCTGCATGCAGGTATGGCCCGTCGGCAAGAATTCCGTCCTGGTGCTTGATCTGAACGCTCAGTACATCTACTACTTCGAGCAGTTCCGCGACATCATCACGGGCGGCGAATCCATCCTCTACTCGTTCGAGCGCGCGCTCGGCGGTGAGTTCATGGGCATCTTCGCCTATTATCTCTCAAGCCCGTTCTCGCTCATCACCGCGCTCTTCCCGAAGGAAATGATTACCGAGGCGATGTACCTCATCCTCGTACTCAAATGCGGATGCACCGGGCTCTCGTTCGGATATCTCCTGAACAAAACCCGCGGAGACAGACTCAGCCCCGTGTATCAGGTCATGTTCTCCACGATGTATGCCCTCTCCGGCTTTGCGGTCGTCATGCAGCACAACGTCATGTGGACGGACAACCTCATTGCCTTCCCGCTGATCCTGATTGCCGTGGACGCGCTCATCTGCCAGTGGAAGTACAAGCTCTACGTCGCGGTGCTGGCGTATTCCGTGCTGTCCAACTTCTACATCGGCTACATGACCTGCATCTTCGTGTTCATCTGGTTCTTCATCCGCTACTTTACCCTGTCAAAGGAAGAACGCAATCCCGACGGCATGAAGCTGCATTTTCTCCGCACCCTCTCGCAGATCGCGTGGTGGTCGGTGCTGGCGATTCTCATCTCCGGCATCATCATCCTGCCGATTTACTATTCCCTCTCCTTCGGCAAGCTCGGCTTCTCCACACCGGATTTTACACCCGAGCAGCTCTTTGACTTTGCCGATATTCTCTCCAAGGCATACTTCGGCTCCTACGACACCGTACGTCCCGAGGGCATGCCGTTCATCTACTGCGGTACCCTTGCACTGATTATCGCACCGCTGTATTTCTTCACCGACAGCATTCCCACACGCCGCAAGGTCGGTTTTGCCGCAATCATGCTTGTGCTCATCGCCAGCTTCAACTTCAGCACACTGGACATCATCTGGCACGGCATGCAGCGTCCGAACTGGCTCAATGCGCGCTTTGCCTACATGTTCGTCGGACTGGAGCTTCTGATGGCGGCGGATGCCATGATTCATCTGAAGGAAATCGGCAAGCGCGCGGTTATGGCGTCGTCCGTCGGCTGGTGCGCAATGCTTCTGGTTCTTGACGCCGTGGAAGCGACCGCTCTCTCCGATTTCATGACCGTGTGGCCGAGCCTGCTTCTCTTCACCGTGCTCACCGCGATTCTGCCCTCCTGCATCCGGCATATGCACGATAAAAACGTCTGCCGGTATGCCTCAATCGGACTCTGCGCTGTGGTTGTGACGGAAGCGGTTCTCTCCAGCGTGATCGCGCTCTACCGCTTTGACGACGACGTCTCCTACTCCTCGCGCGCATCCTACCGCGAATTTGTAGATGAATACACCGACGCGCTTGCAATCGTGGAGGAACAGGGCGACGAGGACTTCTACCGCATGGAAAAGCTCGTTCACCGGAAGAAGAACGACAACTTCGCGCTCGATATCAACGGGCTCTCCAACTCCACTTCCACACTGAACGCTCGCGCCGTCGATCTTCTCGAGCAGTTCGGCTTCTCTTCCATGTCGCACTGGTCCATGTACTCCGGCGCAACCCCCGTCACCGATGCCCTCTTCGGAATCCGATATCTCATTGCCGATGAATCCGACAAGCGCGGCGTCCCCGACTACATTCACGATCTGTACACCCTCCTCGACTCCACGGATGAGCATCTGGACGTGTACGAAAATCCCTATTCCCTCTCCATCGCCTACTCTGTCGACCGGGATGTGCTCGAATACGATGCTCCTCCCGCACCGGACAGCGACGTCATCGACGACTACCGCGACCCGTTCACGTATATGAACAAGCTCCTGTCCGCGATGGTTGACGAAAAGGTTGAAGTCTGGAGCCGCGTGGACGTGAAGGAATCCACCGATCAGGGCGTACGTGCCTTCTTCGTGGAAAATCACCGCGGCTACGAGGATGAAGGCGAGCTGACCGCACAGCTGTCGTGGGTGCTCAATATCGAATCCGATATGCCTGTCTACTGCTACTTCCCGTCCGATTATCCGCGCGAAGCTACCATGAAGCTCGACGGCAAAATCATCGGCACGCACTTCGAGGGGCAGGACTTCGCCATTCACGAGCTCGGCTCCTTTGAACCCGATTCGGAAGTGAAATTCGGGCTGTATCTGGAAGAATCGAAGCTCTACATCAAGACCGGCTGCTCCTATTTCTGGTATTTCGACGAAGAAGCGTTCAAGTCCGTCATGGAAAAGCTCTCTGACGGCGTGATGACCGTTTATTCCGAAACCGATGACGTCCTCACCGGTCATGTAAACGTTCCCGCAGGCGATGAGATTCTCTTCACCACCATTCCCTACGATGAAGGCTGGGAAGTCACCGTCGACGGCAAAAAGGCGGAAACCGTTCCCGTTCTCAACGAAACCCTTCTCGCCGTCATCATCAAGGACGGTCAGCATGAGGTCGAATTCCGCTACCGTCCCGAATGCGTCAAGCAGGGTCTGACTCTCACCGTCATCGGCATTGCCGCATATGCGTTCTTCTGCATCACCGACTGGCGCGACGAACGGAAGAAGAAAAAAGCCGCCCTGACCGTACCCGACGCAGAACTCCCGGAAGCCGAAGCCTTTGAAGCCGCTGCGGAGGACGCCGGAATTCCCCCTGAAACCACGGAGGACAACGAAAATGATTGAGACTTTATACGGAAAAATATTTGAAATGGACGCCGCGGCATGTGCCGTCATTCTCGAATGCTGCGGAGTCGGCTACAAGGTCACCGTGACCGCGAACACGCTCTCGAAGCTGCCCACACCGAAGTTCACGCCTGCGGGAGATCCCGTGGAAGGCGTGCCCGTACGGCTGTACACGTACTTGGCAGTGCGCGAAGACGGCGTGGATCTGTACGGCTTCTACACCCGCGAGGAGCTGAACATGTACCGCCTGCTCATCAGCGTGTCCGGTATCGGTCCGAAAGCCGCCATGTCCATCCTCTCCCTGTTCACGCCCCGCTCCCTCGCCTCCGCCGTTGCCGCGAATGATGTGAAATCCATCTCCCGCGCACCCGGTGTCGGTCCGAAAACTGCGGCACGCGTGGCACTGGAGCTCAAGGACAAAATCGCGAAGAATTTCCCGCAGTTCAGCGGCACATCCGACGACGCGGGCGACTATATCCCGGCAGCCGCATCTCCCGCAAACAATCTCAACGACGCACGCGAAGCGCTTTCCGTTCTCGGTTACTCCCGCTCGGAGATTGCCGCCGCCATGAAGGATGCCGATCCCGCGTCCCCGGTTGAAGATATCATCAAGACCGCACTGGGCGCGCTGATGAGAAACTGACACGGCATCAGACGATTATATTAAAGGAAGATTAGAATGGATTCCAACGAATTTGATTTTGAAAACCGGATCATGTCATCCAGCTTCGAGCCGGAGGATATGGGGAACGACAACATCCTGCGTCCGCATACGCTCTCCGAGTACATCGGTCAGGAAAAGGCGAAGGAGAATCTGGACATCCTCATCCGCGCGGCAAAGCTGAGAGGCGAATGTCTCGACCACGTTCTGCTGTACGGCCCGCCCGGACTCGGCAAAACCACCCTCTCCGCCATCATCGCGTCGGAAATGGGCGTGAATCTGCGGATCACATCCGGTCCCGCCATCGAGAAAAAGGGCGACCTTGTTGCTCTGCTGACCAATCTCGCGGAAGGTGACGTGCTCTTCATCGACGAAATCCACCGCATGCCCCGCACAATTGAGGAAATTCTCTATCCCGCCATGGAGGACTTCGCAGTCGACTTTGTCATCGGCAACGGTCCCGCCGCACGGAGCATCCACCTGCCTCTGGCAAAGTTCACCCTCATCGGCGCTACCACCCGTGCCGGTCAGCTGTCAACTCCGCTCCGCGACCGTTTCGGCGTGCAGATGCGTCTTGAGCTGTACACCCCGGAAGAACTTGCGACCATCGTAAAGCGCTCCGCCGGCATTCTTGACGTTCCGATTGACGAAGACGGCGCACTTGAGATTGCATCCCGTTCCCGTGGGACTCCGCGAATTGCAAACCGTCTGCTGAAGCGTGTCCGCGACTACGCGCAGGTCAGAAGCGACGGCAGAATTGATCTGGAAACCGCACAGTCCGCGCTGAAAATGCTGGAAATCGACGAACTGGGGCTTGACAACACCGACCGCCGCATGCTCGAGACCGTCATCCGCTACTACAACGGCGGTCCCGTCGGTCTGGAAGCACTTGCCGCAACCATCGGCGAAGAAGCGATCACGCTGGAGGATGTATGCGAACCGTATCTCCTTCAGATCGGGTTCCTCGCACGCACGCTCCGCGGACGCATGGTCACACGGCTCGGATACGAACATCTCGGCATTCCCTACACCGGCGGCATGGAAGGTGTCTCCTCCGTCCCCGTGGAACAGATTGCCATGACCGAAGAATAAGAATTACGCCCGATTGGAGCATATCCCGTCGGGCGTGTTTGTTTTGTGAAAATGATGCGGTAATTTCGTTGATTTCCGATGGAATTCCCCGAAAAAGGTTGCAAAAATCCTCAAAATGTTCTATAATGTCGTTAACCAAATACTTGACTCCGAAAGGATACCCATCATGAATGCTGAAAAGATCATGAAAATTTTCGCGGATACCGCGTATGTCCGCACCGGCGGCAGTGACGCTGAGCTCAAGGCTGCCGAATATCTCAAGCAGTGCTGTGCCGATATGGGGCTGTGTGCCGAGATCGTTCCCTTTGAAGTGCCCATGGCGAAGATTTCCAAAGCAGTTTTCGAAGCGGACGGCGTGGAAGTTCCCTGCAAGGGTTATCTCTGCGCAGGCAATCACGAGGTGGAAGCGCCGCTCTACTACCTGACCAACACCGACAGCTACTCCAAGTCCCTCGTGAAGGGCAAGATCGTTCTGCTCGAAACCGGGCTGGGCTACTGGACCTTCCGTGACCTGATCGAAAACGGCGCGGCAGGCTTCATCACCTTCGACGGCAAC
>JAFUQY010000273.1 GCA_017472105.1 Clostridia bacterium
ATGTTTTTTTTGTTTGGTCTGTTGATTTTTTGTTTTGCCTAAAGCGTTAGGGATCTATTGTAGAAAAGCTCCGCTTTTCAATGGATTTTATGCACTGCGCGTGCGGCGCACAAGAGGACTCCACGTCCCGTCCTCTTGTGAATCACCTGCCGTTTAAGGAGCTCTGCCCCTTAAAAATCCCCGGTCTTACGCAGACAGCGGTCATATCCGTGCAGTTTTTTAGTGGAGCGAACCCACTTTATCGCACGGGACACTTAGTTCCCTCGGTAAGCTCAGCCTGCGGCGGCGAGATTGGGGCGATTCGGGCTCTGGTTGTGGGAATGTGTCACGGGATTTGCCCCATAAATTTCAGCCTGCGGCGCAAACTGGGTTGTTCTTACGGCGATGCTCCGGGACGCCACCCTTAACAAGCCTTCCCCGTGCAGGCACTTTAAATTTTGGCTTTACTGACGCAGCCGGGGAAGGTGTCACGTTTTTTTCTCAAAAAATCGTGACGGATGAGGCGTGAACTAGCCTGCGGCGCGGTGTGGGTTTACGCTGTCCCTGTTGATCGACCGCCGAACAATCACACCCGCGCATCCGGCGACGAAATTTCACACTGCATCCCTGCAATACTATTATATCAGCAACGCACGGGATTTGCAATAGAAAAACACCCGCGCGGGGCAGGTGGATTTCATCTTTGGTATATCATGCGCAGTTCAGTGCACGGGATGCCGAGGGTGGTCTCGAGTTCCGCGCCGTCGAAGGTGAAGCCGTATTTTTCATAGAACCGGATGGCGCGGTTGTTGCCTCTGAGAACCCAGAGGGCGATTTTCGGGTACTCCCGGAGCTCCTCCATGGCAGCGTTCATGAGGCGGTATCCGATGCCCTGTCCGTGGTACTCTGCGAGAAGGTAGATCGCGTACACTTCGCCGCATCCGGGCATGGTGTCATCACGGTACGCGCCGTATCCGGCAAATCCCACGACCCTCTCCCCGTCCTTTGCGACGAGGATATTGTCCCGCCAGCGGAGCGCGTTTTTTTGGCATTTCTCAAGCGTCATGGCGGCAAGATAGTCTTCACCGACAAGTGTGGGATAGGTTTCCTGCCAGCTTTTCCAATGAACGTACCCTTTTCCGAGGATTTCGGCTTCGGTTTCCATGGGTTTGATGCAAATTTCCACCGTCACACCTCCGCGAGCCGGAGAATTTCGTCCTTCGCCTGCTCGATCAGGGCGCTCAGCGGGACATCCTTCACGCCGACGACGATGTTGTCGCACTGTGTTTTGTTCATCGGAACGAGCACGCGGGCGGCGTCGGCTGAGGATACGGCACAGGCTGCGGCGGGTGTGATTTCCCCGAGCATGGCGTCCGCGATGATGATCCCGAGAGGCCCGGTGATGATATCGGCTTTTTTCGCGAGGACGAGGATGGAGTTTTCGCCGGTCGCCGCCTTGACGTTTCCGCCCTTGAGCATATTCGACGTGGCGATTCCGTTGGTTCCGACGGCGTAGAGATCGAGTCGGTCGGCATACGGTGCGAGCTGTTCGACGAGGGCACGACCGATTCTGCCGCCCTGACCGTCGATGATGAGAACTTTTTTCATAACGTTTCCTTCAATATTATATTTATGTGCATCTGAATATGCCTCACAGCTCAGACACGGCGCTGTCAATCCGTTCCCGCAGGCTGTCATCCGCTATGAGACGGCGGTATTTTGCGATATAGCGTCTGAGCGCATCGCGGTTCACCGGCTTCGGCCTGCTTCCGACTCGGTCAAGGAAGTTGGTGCGGAGGATTTTCTCAAGGCTTGCGTCGTCCAGTGCAATGCCCGGGAAGCGGATGCCCCAGATCTCCTGCTCGTCGCGTGTCGTGAGGAAGCGGTACACGATATCGGGAATCCCAGCCGAGCCCGCGGACTCATCCCCCGAATCCGTACCGAATCCGATGCGGTCAGCGTACTTCACGAAGAAGGCGCGCCAGAACTCCGGATCCCGTGCGAAGGCGGCGTACATCTCCCATCCGGGCGTAAGATCGACGTTCACGTTGGGGTATTGCCGGAATACGTCCTCCAGTCTCTGCGGCTCGTCTCCCATGAAGAAGAAGTGCGCGAACGTGACCTTCAGCATCGGATGCCGCTCCAGCACCGCGAAGACCTGCCCGTAAATCTCCTCCTTTGACGGGAACGTACCGTCTCCGTAGAACCAGCCGCGGTCAACGAACTCCTGCGAGACGTATTCCCGGATCCAGAAATGCGCCGGATCGGCGACGTGCCAGACCATGTGGGTGCCGTCCCGTTCGATGGCGTCAAACCACGGCTCAAACAGCGGATCCGCCACAGAACGTCCGAGCCGCCGGATTTCCGAGGGTTTGGTCTCGAGCATCTTGATTCCGTCAAAGCCGATTTCCATGAGCTCCCGGTACTGCTCACCGGAATCCGTCACGGGCACAGAATCCGCATCGTACACCAGACCGCCGTGGATGTACAGCTGCGGGATATGCACCTTCGCGAGTGCGGCGAGGATATTGTTCGACACGTCGGTTCTGTATTCCCCGAGAAACGGCACGGCGCAGACATTGAGGCTCTCAAATCCCCGGCTGTCAAGATACGCCCGCGCGGACCCGACAAAATCCTGTCCGGCGTGATTCTGCCATCCCTCAAGAATATGGTAATGCCCGTCGATGATTTTATGGCTGTATTTCATCCTGTTACCTCCGCTCCATGCAGCACATGCGCAAAAACGCGCCCTGCGGCAATTGATTTGACTCAATTATACCACAGGACGCGTCACGCATCAATATAAATTACAATTTACGCAGTCACGATTTTTGCGGCTTCCTGGAATTCGGGGAGCTTCTTTGCGTCCTCGCGCATCTTGTACTTGAGGATCTTGCCCGCCGCGTTCATCGGGAAGCTGTCGACGAACATGACGTATCTGGGAGTCTTGTGCTTTGCCATATGGGACATGACGTATTCCTTGATTTCCTCAGCGGTGCATTCGACGCCGTCCTGCTTGATGACGCACGCCATGATTTCTTCCCCGTACTGCTTGTCGGGAACGCCGATGACCTGAACGTCCTTAACCTTCGGATAGGTGTAGATGAAGTCTTCGATTTCCTTGGGGTAGATGTTTTCGCCGCCGCGGATAATCATGTCCTTGATACGGCCGGTGATTTTGTAGTTGCCGTCCGGGAGTCTTCTTGCGAGGTCACCGGTGTGGAGCCAGCCGTCCTTGTCGATGGCAGCCGCGGTTGCTTCGGGCATCTTGTAGTAGCCCTTCATGATATTGTAGCCGCGGGCAACGAATTCGCCGTCGACGTCATCGGGCAGATCCGCGCCGGTTTCGGGGTCAACGATCTTGCATTCGACGCCGTAGAAGGCACGTCCCACGGTATTGACGCGGGTTTCAATGGAGTCGTCAATGGAGCTCTGGGTGCATCCGGGAGCCGCTTCGGTCTGACCGTACACGATGGTGATTTCGGTCATGTGCATCTTGTCGATTACTTCCTGCATGACCTTGACGGGACAGGGAGAGCCCGCCATGATACCGGTTCTCATATGGCTGAAGTCGGTCTTGTCGAAGTCTTCGTGACCGAGCATTGCGATGAACATGGTGGGTACGCCGTGGAATGCAGTGATCTTTTCCTGATTGATGCAGTGCAGACCCTTTCTCGGAGAGAACGCCGTGATCGGGCACATGGTTACGCCGTGGGTCATGGATGCGGTCATTGCCAGAACCATGCCGAAGCAGTGGAACATGGGCACCTGAATCATCATTCTGTCGGCAGTGGAGAGATCCATGCGGTCGCCGATGGACTTGCCGTCGTTGACGATGTTGTAGTGGGTGAGCATAACGCCCTTCGGGAATCCCGTGGTGCCGGAGGTGTACTGCATGTTGCAGACGTCGTGCTTGTTAATCATTGCGGCGCGGCGGTAAACGGCTTCAACAGGGGTCTTTTCCGCCATTGCGTTGGCTTCGTCCCAGGTCATGCATCCGGGCTGCTTGGATTCAACGGTGATGATGTTTCTGAGGAAGGGCAGCTTGCGGGAATGGATGGGCTTGCCGGCTTCGTGGTCAGCGAGTTCGGGAATGAGTTCCTTGATGATGCCCACATAGTCGGAGTCCTTGTAGCCGTCGGTCATGACGAGGGTGTGGGTATCGCTCTGACGGAGCAGGTATTCGGCTTCGTGAATCTTGTATGCGGTGTTTACGGTGACGAGGACTGCGCCGATCTTGACGGAAGCCCAGAAGGTAATGAACCACTGCGGTACATTGGTCGCCCAGATTGCAACGTGGTCACCCTGCTTGACGCCCATGGAAATGAGGGCACGCGCGAAGTTGTCGACGTCGTCACGGAATTCGGGATAGGTGCGGTTGTAGTCCATTTCGGTATAACGGAACGCCCACTGATCCGGGAATTCCTCGCACATGCGGTCGAGAACCTGCGGGAAGGTGAGATCGATGAGGGTGTCCTTTTCCCATACGAAGTAACCGTCGCCGCGTCTGCTCATCTGAAGACGTCCGGCGTCACCCTTGTTATCGAGGTACTGGGACATGAAGTGTACGTAGTGCGGGAATACGATGCCGGCTTCGGTGAGGTTCGGCGCGTACTGCTTGAGCCATTCGAGGGAGATGTAGCCTTCGTAATTGAGGGAACGGAGCGCCTTCATGTACTCTTCCATCTTGGGCAGATCCCCTTCACCGACCAGCTTGTACACAACCTGACCGTCTTCCACCACGGAGTCCTTGATGTGGCAGTGCTTGATGAACGCGCCGAGGTTCTTGATGGTGGTTTCGGGAGATTCGTTGTTGTAGCGGTAGGGATGGTTCCAGTCCCAGAGAGCGGCAACCGCGTCGCTTCCGATTCTTGCGAGAACGTCCGCGAGTCTTGCGGTATCGGAGTACACGCCGTTGGTTTCGATGAGGAGGGTGACGCCTGCTTCTTCCGCGATGGGAGCGAGCACCTTCATGGGTTCGATGACGTATTCATCTGGGAAATCCTCTTCCGGCTCTGCCTTGAGATCCCCGAGCACGCGGATGTAGGGCGTTCCCAGTGCGGCTGCGAGCGCGATGTATTCCTTGAGTTCTTCGATGGTTTCCTCGCGCTGGTCGACGAATTTCAGAGCGCATCCGGAGGACAGGCAGCAGATTTCGAGCTTGAGTCTTCTGAGGGTTGCCTTGGTTTCTGCGAGATTTTCAGGACGGAACGGGGACGCATGTACGGAGAAAATATCGCCGCCGAGTCCGCGGAGTTCGATCCCGTGGAAGCCGCAGTCCTTTGCCAGCGTATAAATCTCGGTCCAGTCGTAATCGGGACAGCCGAGGGTGGAGAAAGAAAGTTTCATGTTGATTTACCTCCGGGTAAATTTCTGATTCTGTGAAATATTTAAGATAGTTTTATTATTTTCTGTCTGAGGAGCACCGGAGTTCCGGATGACAATCTGTCCGGAAAAACAAAAAGCACCGACATCTCTTCTCAGGAAAGAGACGCGGCGTAAATCCTCGTGGTACCACTCTTTTTCGGTATAAAAATACCCTCTTTTCAGGCACGACATGATGCCCTGCCCATGTAACGGTGAGCTTCCGTCCGCGTCTACTGTTCCGGTCTGCGGAAGTTCGGGCGGCTGCTTGGGGGTGAGTGAATATCGTTTCATCTGCCGTCTTTCACCATGGAACGAATCCGTGACGGCTCTCTGCGAGAATCTGCGGTATCCTTATCCCCGTCGATGCATTTGGGTTATGGAAGATGGGAAAGATTATAGCACAGGAATGATGAGTTGTCAAGAGTTTGCGTACAATTTTTTGTTTTTTATACGAAAAAAGCGGAAGAACCTCACGCGAAGCCCTTCCGCTGTTATTGGATTTACAGAGTTTCCACCCAGATGTTCCGGAAGGAGACGGGATTGCCGTGATCCTGTAACAGAAGCGGACCCTCAGCCACCTTCCTGTCGCCGACACCGCCGGGAGTGGTACGCCACAGCTCGATGTTGTTCTGGATGCACACGCCGTTTTGCAGAATCGTGACTCTTGCGTTCTCCGTGACGTTTCCGTCGGCGTCAAAGCGGGGCGCACGGAGGTAGATATCGTAGGTCTGCCATTCCAGCGCGGGTCTGCATGCATTGGTGAGAGGTGCATACACGGAATAAATCGCGCCGCAGTCGTCCATGCCGGGCTTCTCAATTCCGTAGGAGTCCAGCACCTGAAGCTCGTAGCATCCGTGGATGTACACGCCGCTGTTGCCCTTCCACTGACCGGATGCTTCGGGCATATCCGGTTCGCGCCATTCCACGTGGATGTGAGCGTCGCCATAGACTGCTTTGGAAACGATGTCCCCGTGCTTCACGGTCATGGCACCGTCTTCAACGATCCAGTCGATGGGAGAGCCGTCCCGCTTCGTCCACTGATCGGTATTCGTGCCGTCAAAAAGAATGATTTTTGCCATGGTTCTGATCCTTTCCGAAAGAAATATTGGATTTCCGGAATCAGCCCTGATCCTTCAATGCCGCGGCACGGTAGGTCAGGGGACTGGTACCGGTGAATTTCTTGAAGTTGCGGTAGAAGTAGCTTGTATTGTTGAAGCCGCACTTGACGGCGATATCCGTGATGGGAAGATCGGTTTTGTCGAGGTACGAACGCGCGATGTCAATCCGCTTGCGCAGGATGTACTCGATGGGACGCAGCCCGACGGACGCCTTGAAGAGACGGCAGAGATACTGCTCACTCAGTCCGCCGGCAGCACTGCACAGATCCTCGAGGGCAATTTCCTCCGCGTAGTGCGCTTCAATATAATCAAGCACGGACTGGATTGCGGGACTCTTGCAGGTCGGCATCGCGGGAATTTCGGAGACGCTCCGGTTGAACTCGATGAGCATGGAGTACAGCATCGCGGAGGCAGTGAAGGCACCGTATTCGCGGTCAAGGGAGACGGTGTCGAAAAGCTGGCGGAAGGTTTTATGCACGGCATCGGGATTCTGGATCCGGAGCTGGGCGTAATCCTGAGCGGTAAACAGCGCGCCGCGGAGCTCATCGGAGGAAATGACGAAGGTGACCCAGTCCACGCGCCAGTCGCTTCCGGCTTTGGGTCGGTAATGATAATCCACGCCGCGTCCGAGATAGAAGCCCGTTCCCGCGGGAAGCTCAAATGTTTCTTCTCCGACGGTGACATAACCCGTTCCGGCTGCGGAAATCAAAATCTGCGGATCGGTCAGGGTAGGGCGCGCCACGGATTCCTGCTTGTAGTCCGTTCCCACGCCCGTGAGATATACCGGCAGGACAGCTTCCCTGCTGCACTCCGGATAATAAACCAGCGGCATAGTTTCTCCTTTCTTCGTCGCTGCCGTGAATATTCATCCGCTCCGCATAAAATACGGCGAATATATATTCACCTCATCATTCGTCAAACACACGTGTGATATTATAACAATCTTCTGTATCCACTCCTTGTCAATCATGTGAATTTTCTGTTAATTTGCAAATCCGTACCGAATCCGCTCAATTCCGCTCATATTGTACCCGCCGGACGGTAATCGCTATTTTTTAACTCCGCTGAAAAATTATCCTTCGTATGCACCGCTTATTCACGCAATCGTTTCGGTCCAAAAACAATATACACGCACATGCGGATTTTTTCACATCCGGGCACATGCAAAACGAGGGTAACTTACTATTATATCATATATCGCCGTAAAACGCAATACGCGCAGTGTACACAAATGCGGCGGATTTTTTGGTAAAGTTTTTCCTTTGATTTCCGCTTTCCGGACAGGTGTTTTTCTTGACACCGGTGAATGAATATGGTATAATGGTTTATTCCGAACTAATGTTTGCTTATGACATACTTACCGCACAAAGGAGGGCACGGCATGGCGGAAAACAGAAAGAAAAACGATCGCGCACCCCAGTCTCCCGAATCGCTCGCGGATGAGATCCGGAGAACGGTACGGGAGAAAGTGCGCGCATCCCTCGGGGGAATTCCCGGGACAACTGCCCCATCGGACGCCGGCGTCGTCATTGAGGATCTTCCCGCCGTGGAGCTTGAAGTGGACTCCCTCTCCGCCGTCGACCGCGTATCCCGCACCTCGGAGCCGGCACAGCGCGAATCCCGCACGGACGATTTCTGGGATCTCGGCAAACCGAAGCCGAAGGTGTACGCCAAGCCGGATTTCAAGGACCACTCCCTCACCGTGACCGACATCGGCGCGAAGGATCCGGAACCCGGCGAGACTCCCGTGAAAACTGCGGCGGCTGAGAAAATCATCCCGCGCGAGGAGTTCATGGCAAAGCACACCTCCTCAGCCGGTCGGGTTGTGAACACCGTCGACGGACCGCGTTCCATTGCAACCTCGGACTACCGCAGACGCACTGCCGTAAAGAAGCAGGCTCCGCCGACGCCGAAAAAGCGCGTGATGAATCCCGAGGACAGCCTTGTGCGCTCGTATGCCCCGGACGGATTCCTGATTGATAAAATCGACGTACGGCTGTGGGAATCCGAAGTGGAGTTCTACGGACGGTTTGCAACGGATGCCCGGCTGAGCCACGATTCGCGTCCCGTCAATCCGCCCGATGCCTCGCTGAACCCGGAGCCGTTCTTCTCCTACGTCCCGCAGTACGCGCATATGACGGCAAAGCAGGTGGAAACCTACCGCTGGGTGCGTGAAAACATCCGGCTGGGCAGAACACCCGCGTGCGACATGCCGTATATTCTCTTATACATTTACGAAATCATCAATCTCCCGGACGTCATCCTGCCCGCGGACGGCGTGAAGCTGCTGACAAGAATCTGGCTCGGCTACCGTGGGACGATTCCGCGGCTGGATTCGCTTCTCTGCGAGTGGTTCGCGGACTACTGCATGATCCACGCACAGCCGCTCCCGCGTGAGATTCTGCCGATTCTGCGCGAGATTGTCCCGAAGGCGCAGTTCAAGGAATTTTACCTGAACCTGAGCGAGAATGAACTTGACGAAATCGGACATATCCTGATTGAAGTGTCCTCCGACTACGATTTCCGTTCCTCGCGCTACTACAATCCGAACCGGGACGCATACGAGGAGCACATCCCGAAGGCGGTTTCCACAGCACTCGCCGAACAGTACAGATCCCGCCGCGGCATTTTCCCCTTTGACCGCACGTACAAAATGACCCGCGACAGCTACTGCGGTGCGATTGTTTCCTCCGGCATCAAGCGGCGGATCGATCTGGAATTCCGTTCGTTCACGCGCCGCGCGGATTTCCGGGAATGCGTGACGTTCCTCGTGAAATATGCGGAAAACAAGCTCCGTCAGGCTGTCGGCGTGAAAGCCAAGCTCGGCGTGGACCGCATTGCCGCAGAGGACATGGCAGTGATTGACCGGTACTTCGCGCCGCTGATCCCGGAGAAAAAGCAGAAACGCCCGGCAGAGGACGCGTATATGCCCGCCGACTACATGAAAAACTACGAATCGGAGGATTCCGGGTTCGATTTCTCCGCCGCGCTTGCCATCGAGCAGGAGTCGTGGGTGAATACCAGCCGGCTCACAGGCGACGAATACCACGAAGCTGTGCATGTTCCGGAGTACGATCCGGATGAAAGCGTGACCGTGGACGGCGAAATGACCGTGGACGACGAAATCCCAGTGATGGAAGTCCCCGAACCCGATGTGCCCGACATGCCGGAAGCTCCCGCAGCAGACGATACAACAGAAACAAACAATACAGAATCCGACGACCTCATCCGCGAGGGACTTGCCGCCGCACTTGAAGGAAGATTCCGCGCGTGGTGCCGTGAACGCGGACTTTACGAAGGAGAAGCCGCCGACCGGATCAACACCGTCTTCCTCGACGAGCTGGGCGATGTTGTTCTCGAGGACAGCGGTGCCGGATTCGCACTCATAGAAGATTACAGAGAGGATGTTGAACAGTGGCTGTAACACAAAACAATACCGTAACCAAAGTACCCAAGCGCATTCTCGGAACCCTGCTGTCGTCCCTGTCGGCGGGTGTTGTTCCGCGTTCCGGCGCACCGTATATCGCCATCGGACGCACTGAGGAGATCGAATCGCTGACGACATCCCTCGACCGTGTCTCCGACGGCGAAGGCGCGACCAAGTTCATCATCGGACGCTACGGCTCCGGCAAGAGCTTCTTAATCCAGCTGTCCCGCGGATATGCCCTTGACAAAGGATTCATCACCGCGGACTGCGATCTCTCACCCGAACGCAAGCTCTCCGGCGGTTCAAACAGCGGACTTGCCACCTTCCGTGAGCTGATGAAGAACATCGCGTGCAAATCCTCTCCGGACGGCGGCGCGCTCCCCGTGATTCTCGGCAAATGGTTCACGAACATCGGGGCTGAACTGACCGCGGAAGGATACGATGCGACCACGGAAGCGTACAACTCCGAGTTCGGACGGCGGATCATGAAGAATCTGCGCGAGCTTGAGGCGGATGTGGGCGGCTTTGACTTTGCATCCGTGCTCCGCGAATACTACAACGCGTGGCTCACCGACGACGACATGAAGCAGTCCGCATGTCTGAAATGGCTCCGCGGCGAATACGGCACCCGCACAGAAGCACGCTCCGCGACCGGAATCCGCTCCCTCTCCGTCATCGGCGACGACAACTGGTACGACTACCTCAAGCTGTTCACCGCGTTCGTGCGCCTCGTCGGATACAGCGGACTGTGCGTCTACATCGACGAATGCGTGAATCTTTACAAAATCCCGAACCGCATCTCGCGCGAGAACAACTACGAAAAAATCCTCGCCATGTTCAACGACACCATGCAGGGACGCGCGCCGGGGCTCATGATCGTCTTCGGCGGGACTCCCCAGTTTCTCGAGGACAGCAGACGCGGACTTTACAGCTACGAAGCACTCCGGAGCCGCCTTGCGGACGGTCGGTTCGGCGGTGGTGAACTGCGTTCCCTGATGCAGCCCGTGATCCGACTGCGCCGCCTGTCCGACAGTGAGCTGCTCGCGCTGGTGCTCCGTCTGACCGCACTGCACGGCGAATACCACAAATGGACTCCGTCCGACCGCATCACGGACACCGACATCCGCGATTTTCTGACCTCATCCCTGACCCGCGAGGGTGCTGAAAAAATGATAACGCCGCGTGAAATCATCCGCGATTTCGTAACCCTGCTCGATCTCTTGTACACAAACACCGACAAAACCTTCGCGGATATCGCCGGATCCGTCGTGCGCTCGTCCGTGGCATCAAACGTGGATGACGCCGAAGACGCACCCGTGATGCCGAATCCCGCAAACGAAGGCAATCCGACACCGCCGAAGCCCAAAATCACCCTCGACGACATCGAGTTCTGACGACCGTTTCCCTGTACCCGGTTTGCTGATCGTTTAATTGATCGGACAGTCGGGGACGCCTGTCCCTACGGGTATGTGCGGATTTCCGATTCAGCCGATCATTTCTTATTTCTATTTATTCTTTCTTCTTTCTTCTTTATTCTTTCCTTCCTCTGATGGAGGTTCCGTATGTCAGTTTTCGAACAATATTCCCCGTTTATCCGGGAATTCATATACTCCCACGGATGGGAATCGCTGTCCCCTGTGCAGGTTGCGGCGGCTGAGATCATTTTCGGCTCGGACTGCAATCTCCTGCTGCCGTCACAGACTGCGTCGGGCAAAACGGAGGCGGCTTTCTTCCCCATCCTCTCGGAATTCTACGACGATATGCCGCAGTCCATCGGTGCCATCTACATCGCGCCGCTCAAATCCCTCATCAACGACCAGTTCGGGCGCATCTCGGAGCTGTGTCTGGAAACCGGCATCCCGGTCTATCACTGGCACGGGGACGTCGCGGCATCGCACAAGCAGAAGGCTCTGAAAAATCCGCGCGGCATTCTCCAGATCACGCCGGAATCCCTCGAAGCCATGCTCATCACGCGCTCGTCCGATCTCATCCGCCTCTTCGGGGACCTGCGCTACGTCGTCATTGACGAGATTCACACCCTCACCGGCAGTGACCGCGGCAACCAGATCATCTGTCAGCTCGCGCGTCTCCGTCAGAAAACCGGCGTCTCTCCCCGTCGGATCGGGCTGTCCGCAACGCTCGGCGACATGGACAAAGCCGCGGACTGGCTCGGTGCGGGAAGCGGACGGGACACCACGATCCCTGCCATTCCTCCGGCGAAAATCCGGTGGCGGCTCGGCATGGAACAGTTCTACATCGTTGACAAGGATGTTGCAGAAGCGGTCACGCCGACGGAGAACAAGCGCAGCGAAACCATGTCCCTCGATCCGGGATACGAATACATCTACGAAGCCACGAAGGGCAAAAAGGCGATTGTGTTCTCCAACTCCCGCGAGGAAACGGAGTACATCTGCGCGACACTGCGTGAAATCGCCGAATACCGGAACGAACCGGACGTGTTCCTGATCCATCACGGGTTCCTCTCCGCGAGCATCCGGGAAGAAGCCGAGCTGAAAATGAAGGACGACGAGATTCAGGCAGTGGCATGCGCGACCGTGACCATGGAGCTCGGCATCGACATCGGACGTCTCGAGCGCATCATCCAGCAAGGCTCGCCGAACACGGTTTCTTCCTTTTTGCAGAGACTCGGACGTTCGGGCAGACGCGGGGATCCGCCGGAGATGATGATGGTCTTCCGCGAGGAAAATCCCCTGCCGAACACGCCGCTTCCCCAGCTGATTCCGTGGGAGCTGCTGAAAGCCATCGCCATCGTGCAGTTATATATTGAAGAGAGATTCATTGAGCCGCCGTTTCTCCGGAAATGCCCGTTCTCGCTCCTCTTCCAGCAGACCCTCTCGACCGTGGCGTCCTCCGGTGCGATCACTGCCGCGGAGCTTGCGCAGAAAGTGCTGTCCCTGCCGCCGTTTGAAGCCATCGAAGCCCCGGACTACAAGACGCTCCTGCTCTCGATGGTGAACAACGACTGGCTGGAAATGACGGACGAGCGCGAGCTGATCGTAGGTCTGCGCGGCGAAAAGCTGGTGAATTCCTTCAAATTCTACGCCGTTTTCAAGGACACCGAGGACTACACTGTGCGGTGCGAATCGGACGAAATCGGCGTCATCACCACACCACCGCCGGTGGGAGACCGTTTTGCCCTCGCCGGACGCGTCTGGGAAGTGGAAGAGCTGGACATCCCGCGGCATCTCATCTACGTCAAGCCCGTGCGCGGCAAAATGGAGATCAGCTGGCCCGGCGACTTCGGCGAAGTCCACACGAGAATCCTCGAGCGGATGCGTCAGGTGCTCAGAGAGGATACCGAGTACCCGTATCTCAGAGAAGGCGCGCTTGCCAGACTCCGCGTTGCACGTGCGGTTGCGAGAAACACCGGTCTGACCGAATCGTGCATTCTCCCGCTCGGCGGATACACATGGGCACTGTTCCCGTGGCTCGGCACAAGAAGTTTCCGCACGCTCCGCCGCTACCTCGTCCGCAACGCCGGAAAATTCAAGCTGACCGGCATGGATTTCGAGGGATGCTATTTTATGACGTTCAAGCTCGAAGGCGGACGGGGCGACGACATGATGCGGATGATCTCGCAGAAAATCGCCGAAAACGGCATCGACCTTGACGCCCTCATCTCCCCGACCGAAGCACCCGTGTTTGAAAAATACGACGAATACATCCCGTCGGAGCTTCTGCGCAAAGCCTACCGCGAAGACAAGCTGCGGGATGACGAGATTCTGAAGCGGGTGTATGAAGGGGAGCTGTGAGGAAGTGAAGAGATAAGAGTGAAAAGTGAAGAGAAAAGGCAGAAAGCTTCGCTTTCATTGAGAATTAAAAGAGAAAAGTAAAAGAGTTAAGAGTATTTCCGTCAGCCAAAACTCCGAATACTCCCGTCTCGCCGCCGCAGGCTGAGCTTACCGAGGGAAATGAGTGTCAGTATCCCTAAAGGAAGATCGCTCAACCCTACGACTGCACGTTGTCAAAAACTCCCGCCCGCCGGAGGCATTGGGTCCAGGCACTCCTGGTTGCCGAATCGAGAGCCCGGCAACGGAGGGTTCTCGCGCCCGCCGCGTAGGCGTTATAAATCCAAATTGAAAAGCGGAGCTTTTCTACAATATAATTCTGACGTTTCAGAAAAAACATCCCGCTGCAAGCGGAAAATGAAACCACACCCATGAGGTAAAATTATGCCAGAATACATCTCCGTCCGCGGAGCACGCATGAACAATCTGAAAAATATCGACGTGGATATCCCGCGCGACAAGCTCGTCGTCATTACCGGGCTGTCGGGTTCCGGGAAATCCTCGCTCGCGTTCGATACCGTCTACGCCGAGGGTCACCGCCGCTTCGTGGAATCGCTGTCGTCCTATGCCCGCATGTTCATCGGTCAGCTCGACAAGCCGGACATCGACTCCATTGAAGGGCTCTCTCCCGCCATCTCCATCGACCAGAAAACCACATCCAAGAACCCGCGATCCACGGTCGGTACCGTCACCGAAATCTACGACTACCTCCGTCTTCTGTATGCCAGACTCGGCGTTCCCCATTGTCCCGTGTGCGGCAGGGAAATCCGGCAGACTTCAGTTGACGTCATCATTGACAAGATCATGGCGTTTCCCGAAGGCGAGCGGTTCATGATTCTCTCTCCCGTTGTGCGCGGAAAGAAAGGACGTCAGGAGAAAATCCTCGCCGATGCCCGCAAAAACGGCTATGTCCGCGCCCGCATCGACGGCATCCTGTACGATCTCACCGAGGACATCGAGCTGGACAAGAACCTCCGCCACACCGTGGAGCTCGTCATCGACCGTCTCGTCATGAAGCCCGATCTGCGCAGCCGTCTCACCGACTCCGTCGAATGTGCGCTCCGCGAATCGGACGGCTCCGTCATCATGGTGACCGTTCCGCGATCCGGCGAGCCCGTGGAAACCGAATTCTCCACCAACTACGCCTGCCCCGAGCACGGAATCTCCTTCGGTGAGCTGGAACCCAGAATGTTCTCCTTCAACAACCCGTTCGGAGCTTGTCCCACCTGCACAGGGCTGGGCGTTCTCCGCTCGGCGTCTCCCGACAAGATCATCCCGGACACCTCCCTCTCCCTGACCGAAGGTGCCGTCGCCGTCAACGGATTCAAATCCCTCACCGACGACAGCTGGAACGGTCCGCTCATCGCCGCAGCCATCGAAAAATACGGCGTCACCCTCGATACACCTCTCTGCGATTATCCGAAAAAGGCAATGGATACCCTCCTCTACGGCTCGCCCGAGCAGATGACCGTCACCCGCTACTTCGGAAACCGCAGTCAGACGCAGACCCTCGCCTACAACGGTCTGATTAAGATGATCGAAGACCGCGCTCAGCCCGGCGGATGGGACCACGAATACTACGAGCAGTTCCTCATCGACAACGAATGCCCCGACTGTCACGGCGCGAAGCTGAACCGCGATGCGCTCGGCGTCACTGTCGGCGGAAAGAACATCCACGAGTTCTGCACCCTCTCCGTGGCGGATTCGCTGGAGTTCGTGAAGCAGCTCTCCTTCACCGAAAGTGAAATGGTCGTCGCGCGGGAGATTCTCAAGGAGCTGAAAAGCCGGCTCGGGTTCCTTGTATCCGTGGGGCTGGATTACCTCAGTCTCGCACGGAAATCCGCAACCCTCTCCGGCGGTGAAGCCCAGAGAATCCGGCTTGCGACACAGATCGGTTCCTCCCTCGCGGGCGTGCTGTACATCCTTGACGAGCCGTCGATCGGTCTGCATCAGCGGGACAACGGCAAGCTCATCAATACCCTGAAAAGTCTGCGCGACCTCGGCAACTCCGTCATCGTCGTCGAGCATGACGAGGAAACCATGCAGGCAGCCGACTACATCATCGACATCGGTCCCGCGGCAGGTATCCACGGCGGTGAAGTCGTCGCAGTCGGCACACCCGATGAAGTTGCGGCAAACACCTCGTCCGTCACCGGAAATTTCCTCAGCGGACGCAGGAAAATTGCCGTACCCGCCGTCAGACGTGCCGGAAACGGAAACAAGCTGACCATTGTGGGAGCACGGGAAAACAATCTCAAAAACATCTCCGTGGATATCCCGCTCGGATGCTTCGTGTGCGTCACGGGCGTGTCGGGATCGGGCAAATCGTCCCTCATCAATGCCATTCTCTACCGCACGCTTGCGAAAAAGCTGATGCGCGCCGTCACGTATCCGGGGGACCACGACCGCATCGACGGCATCGAACATCTTGACAAAATCATCGCCATCGACCAGAGCCCCATCGGACGGACACCGCGCTCCAATCCGGCGACGTACACGGGACTCTTCACCGACATCCGGAACCTGTTCGCGTCCACGCCCGGCTCGAAAATGCGCGGATACAGCAGCGGACGGTTCTCCTTCAACGTGAAGGGCGGACGGTGCGAAGCCTGCGAAGGGGACGGCGTGAAGAAAATCGAGATGCACTTCCTCCCGGACGTTTATGTGACCTGCGACGTCTGCCACGGCAAGCGGTACAACCGGGAGACCCTGGAAGTGAAATACAAGGAAAAGAGCATCGCGGATGTACTGGAAATGACCGCGGACGAAGGCGTGGAATTCTTCCGGGACATTCCGAAGATCGCGAACCGCCTCAAGCTCCTGTGCGACGTCGGGCTCGGATACATCAAGATCGGGCAGGCATCCACGACTCTCTCCGGCGGCGAGGCTCAGCGCGTGAAGCTGGCAACGGAGCTTTCCAGACGCTCCACGGGCAAGACCCTCTACGTCCTCGACGAACCCACGACCGGACTCCACTCCGCGGACGCCGAAAAGCTCATCGCCATTCTCGATCAGCTCGTCGCGGGCGGCAACACCGTCGTCGTCATCGAGCACAACCTTGACGTCATCAAGTGCGCCGACCACATCATTGACCTCGGTCCCGAAGGCGGAGACAACGGCGGTACAATTGTAGCCGAAGGCACACCGGAGGAAGTTGCGGCAGTCGACGGCTCGTACACGGGGAAGTATCTCCGCGAGAAGCTGGGACTGTGAACGTCTGACAGAAACAACACTTCAAAGAACGCTGTTATGCGGGCAAAGATTAAATTTTGATGAAATCTGGTCCCGGAGCATTGACAGCGTTCTTTTCTCATGCTACAATACAGTCAGATGAACGCAATTAATTTATGAAGTGAAAGGATTTTTTATGAAAAACCGTGCTGTTGTAATTGCATGTTACCTTCTCGCCGTGATTCTCGTCACCCTGGGCGTGTATTACGTGACACTGCCTCCGCTGTCGATTTACTCGGCTGAATTCTGGACGTTCTTCTTCTTCCTCGACGCCGTCGTGTTTGTCTCCTACTGGGTCATCACGCTTCTTTCCGGCAAGGCGTTTCCGGATATCGTGAAGATGCCGTCCGGGCACATCAATCTTGAAGCCTCCGTCGGGCTGAAAAAGCGCGTCTTCCCGAAAATCCTCCTCGGCATCACCATTCTCGCGGCGGCATTCATCGTCGTCGGATCCCTCATCGGTTCGCAGATGTTCCGCGCGAAGACGTATTCCTCCCTCATCACCGTTGAGGACGCGGATTTTGCCGCCGAGATCGATGAAACCGAATACGTGACCGACATTGCCCTCATGGACACCGCATCCGCGCGCATCATCGGTGCGAGAACCCTCGGTACCCTCTCCGACCTTGTGTCGCAGTATGAGGTTTCCCAGAGCTACACGCAGATCGCCATCCGCGACGCGAAAACCGGAGTGGCACATCCCTACAAGCTGGCTCCGCTCGAATACGCGTCCTTCTTCAAGTGGCTGAGCAACAAGGGTGCGGGCATTCCGGGCTACGTCAAGGTGGACACCGTGAATTTTGAAGCGGAATTCGTGCGCCTCGGCGGGGACTACATCCGCTACTCTCCTTCCGCGTACTTCGGCAAGGACCTGATGCGCGCGCTGAGATTCGCATATCCCACGAAAATCTTCGGCAACATCTCCTTTGAGGTCGACGACGAAGGCCATCCGTACTGGGTTGCCGCGACCATGAAGCCGAACGCAGGTCTCTTCGGAGCCATGGACGTCGACACCGTCATCATCCTCGACGCATGCACGGGTGAGACCGTCGAATACATTCCCGCCGAATCCCCCGACTGGATTGACATCGTCTACTACGGCACCCTGATCTGCCAGAAATACGACTGGCACGGCATGCTCCGCGGCGGGTATCTCAACTCCGCGTTCAGCCAGACCAACTGCGTTGTGACCACGGACGACTTCGGCTACAAGATCATCGGCAACGACGTGTACATCTTCACGGGCGTTACCTCCACTGCCGGGGACGAAGCGAACATCGGCTTCATTCTCGCCAACAGCCGCACCGGGGAATACAAGTTCTTCAGCGTACCGGGTGCGGAGGAATACTCTGCCATGGCAGCCGCCGAAGGTTCCGTTCAGCAGTATCGCTATGCGGCATCCTTCCCGTCCCTCATCAACGTGAACGGCGAGGCGACCTACATCATGGTGCTCAAGGACGCGTCGGGGATTGTGAAAATGTACTCCATGGTGAATGTGGAAAACTACAACATCGTCGTGACCAGCGAGACGCAGGAGGATGTTTTCCGCCGCTACAAGGCCGCGATTGCCGCTCCTGCGGGTTCCGTCTCCTCCGATGCGCTGACGACTGAGGAAATCACCGTAAACGAGCTGCTCTACATCACGCAGGCGGGCGAAACCGTTGTCTACATCAAGGCGGACAGCGGCATCTACCGGACTTCGTTTGACGAAAAGCTGCTGTTCATCGAGGAAGGCGACAGAATTACCGTGCGCTATCTCGTGAAGGAGGACGTGACGATTCTCTCCGGCTTTGAGGTGACGAAGTAAGATGGATGTACTTCTGAGAACTCGGTATTCTCCGGAAACGGCTCTGCTGTTCTGCATTCTCCTCCTGCCGTTCGTGATCTGGACTGTCGTGAAGCAGATCCGGTTTCTCATGCGCGCCCGGCACTGCACCGAGCTGATTCCGGGTGAGGTAACCGCTCTCTTCGAAGCCTCACGCGGACGGCACGGATCGAAGTTCTCGCCGAACATCAAGTACACCTACACCGGACGCGACGGCATGGAACACACGGAGTTCTACGAAGCCGAACACTCCTACACCTACGATGAATACTCCGTCGGTATGACGGTGCATCTCTTCATCGATCCGTCGGACGGCACGAACGTGTATCTCTCCGGCGAAAAAGAGGATGCGTGGAAATCCATGCTCGGTCTGACCGGGCTGTATCTCCTGATCACACTCGCCGCATTTGCCGGTACAATCGCATAACAAAAACACCGCCCATCCGTCTGTCAAAACGGGCTGAGCGGTGTTTCTGACTCTTTCTCTGGTTCTATTATATGCCATCATCTCCCCGGTTATGCGGATGTGTTCTGCATTTCCGGGGAATTCTTATGCCTGCGCGCCG
>JAFUQY010000274.1 GCA_017472105.1 Clostridia bacterium
CTACCGTATGCATGGGACGGCAGGGACAGCGATGTGCTTCTCAACGGCGACGAGGACGGATTGGTTCTCGAAAACACAGCGGATCGCGATGCGGATGCGGTATGGTATGACTGCTTCGGCAGCATGCTCGGCTCCATGACGGTGAAGGCAGGCACGATTGTCCGCATTCCCGTCCCGCAGACCGGTATGGTGACTCTCCGGTAAAGCATCCAATAAATAGTTTCACAAAAAAAGCCTGCACCAAAACTCACTCAATCAGAGAGGGTTTGGTGCAGGTTTTTTTATGATAATCGGGATATGCCGTCAAACACAGTGCGTCGTTCTCAGGACCACTTCTTCCTGCATTTCACCGGAGAGCGTCACAAAATAATCGCTGTATCCGCCGATGCGCACTACAAGATCGCGGTACTTTTCCGGCTCAGCCTGTGCTTTCCGCAGAGTTTCAATGGAATACCCGCACGGTTTGCCTGTCCGTCATTCGCCGCTGTTTTTGCGGTATTGCAGAGGCGTCATTCCGATCCGTTTCCCGAACAGACGGATGAAATAACTGTAATCCGCAAATCCCACAGCTCTCGCAATGTCCGAGATGGGACTGTCGGTTTCTTTCAGCATTCGCCTGGCTTCGGTGAGACGTTTGTTCAGAATATAGTTTCCGACCGTGTCTCCGAATTCATCCCGGAACAGGGAATACAGTACCTGACGGGATATATAAAATTCGCGGCAAAGTTTTTCTACGGACAGATCCGATTCCAGATTTTCTGCAATATACGTTTCAATTCTCGCCGGAAGCATATTTTTGTTCAGCGAGATCAGGTTTTCGTTCCAGATGTGCTGAATGCAGATGTTGACCACATTGATGGCGGCCTGAAGTTCACGTTCCGTCAGAACCGGTACCTTTTTGTATGCCCGTACCATGGTGTCTCTGTCAAGACCATAGGAATCTGCCGCCTGCCGGATGCGTTTGAGTGACGAATACTCCTGCTTCTCGTCCCGGAATTTGCCGAGCATCAGATAGGCGATGACCACGTTTTCATACAGGATCGGCGCAATGACTTCGCAAAGTCCCGCATGACAGGTATAAATCAGCATGGTTTTGGTCTGACTGACGATTTTGAAGTGTTTCTCATTGGATTTCCGGCAGGCTGCGCGTCCCCACGGCGTTTCCCGGATGATATCGCAGTAGGCATTGGGACCGACACATCCCTGAATGTTGCGGAATTCCCGGTCGTACAGAGTGATGGGAATGTGCAGGGAATGGTAGAGATCCATGACAAGATCTTTCAGACGTTCTGAGTTGAATTTAATTTCCATAACCTGAGGATATCACATTTCCGGAGGATTGTCAATATGTATTTTCCGTCAGAAATAAATACGATAATCCTGTTTTGCGTGCATAATCTCCTATACAGAAAAACGGATTCATGCTAAAATGAATATGGTAATTTATGCATCCCAAAAACTTTTATATTTCTCAGAAAGGATCAAAATTATGAAGAAAAAGACTCTTGCACTGGCAATGCTGCTTCTTCTGGCGTTTACCGGCTGTCAGAAAGACACCGCCGGAGAGAAGGAAAAGCAAACCGACGAAACAACGCCTGAGATTGTTCTTGTGGATGACGGCAGCGGATACACGCCTCCGGATGTCACCTATGACGGCTACAATTTCCGGGCCATTGTCCGCGGCTTCTACAAGTGGGCTTGTCAGGATATCTTTTCCGAAGGCTACACCGGTGAAGGCATCAACGACGCAGTATTCACCAGAAATGCCTATGTGGAAGACCTGCTGGATATTGAAATCACACAGCAGGCGATTGAGACGGACGCCGGTCTGTACAACACCATCGGCCGTTCTGTCCGTGCGGGCGACGACGCTTTTGACATGATGTGGGTCGGATCCGCGTACATCACCCAGCTTGCCATGGACGGTGTGCTGACCAACCTCAATTCCATCGAATCCCTGGATCTCTCCTATGACTGGTGGGATCAGAGAGCTGTGGAAAACATGACGCTGGATGATGCCATTTTCTTCACCACAGGTGACATGAGCATTATCAGCAATCAGGCAACCTACGTTATTACATTCAACAAGTCCCTGACCGAGGATTACGGGCTGGAAAATCCCTATGAACTTGTCAATAACAACCAGTGGACCGTGGACAAGTTCGGTCAGATGGCGGAATCCCTGTACGAAGACCTCAACGGCAACGGTCAGTATGATGCGGATGACCGCTACGGCTTCATGACCTACAATGCCGACAACATGGGCTTCCTGCTCAGTGCCGGCGGTTCTATTGCAAAGGTGGAAAACAATACTCTGACCACCGGCTACAACACCGAACCCGTCATCGATATGCTGACAAAGCTGGCTGCCATCAAGAATCAGCGCAGTACGTTCTATTTCCCCGATGACGATACGGCGACCAGAATGTTCACGGAAGGCAGAACCCTTTTCAGCTTCCGTACTCTCATCAATCTCGGCACCTACCGTGATATGGAAACCAACTACGGTATCCTGCCCACGCCCAAGCTCAACGAACAGCAGGAAGACTTCTACTGCGGCGTACATGCGCACGGTCTTTCCCTCATCGGTACTCCCATTACCGCTCAGGACAGCGAGAGAACCGGCGTGATCCTGCAAACCATGGGACAGAAGTCCAAGCAGGTTCTCACTCCCGCATTCTACGACAAGACCCTCAAGGGCAAGTACTTCCAGGACGAAGAATCCGGTGCGATGCTCGATATCATTTTCGATTCCCGCGTTTATGACATCGGCTACTTCTGCAACTGGGGCGGCGTTTACGACCAGCTGAACAATCTTTCCACGAGCGGCGGCGACTCCTTTGCCTCCACATTTGCGTCTGTTTCCAAGAAGGTTCAGTCGGATATGGAAAAGACCGTGGCGGCGTTCGGAGATGTGGAAATCACGGCGCAGTCCATTCTCAGAGATGTGGAAGAAAAGAAGGCTCAGCAGATTACAGAAGATGACATGGAAGAGAACAACTATGTGATCGGTACCCTTGCGGCAGCCTCCGGTGAGCTGGATCCCGCCAATACCACCCGCATCAGCATGGAAGCGTACATCCCGCTCAGACAGCTCAAGGAAGTGCGGATTGACTCCGGCTACGAGCTGACATGGCTTGCCTACGGTGCGGACAAAACCTACATTGGCAACGGCAATCCCGAAAAGAAGGGCAGCTGGCTGGGTGACGGCAATCCCTTTACAGCGGAAGAGATTCTCACGGCGCATCCCGAGGCTGTTTACGCACGTTTTGCACTCCGCAAGGCTGACGGCAGCGAGCTGAAACTCAGTGATGTGGAAGCGTCCGGCGTAACTGTGATTCTGGCAGGTCAGAATTACAAGCAGGGTACGATTGCGGCGGCATCCGGTCAGTTCGGTCCCAGCACAACCCGCGTGATGCTCGACGATTATCTGCCTCTGACCGCGGTTCGTGAAGTCGCAGTCGGAGAGGGCTATGAACTGACATGGCTTTCCTATGATGCGGATAAGAAATACGTCGGCAACGGCAATCCCAATTACTCCGGCGTATGGCTGCCCTCCGGCGAATCCATTCTGGCACAGACAATTTTTGAAACCTATCCCGAAGCGGCATACTATCGTTTCGCTCTGCGGAAGACCGACGGCAGTGATGTGACACTGGAAGATGTGGCTCTCTCCGGCGTAACCCTGATTTCCTCCGGCAAGATCGCTGAAATCGGTGAACCTGCGGCAGCGGAAGATAAGGAAGCAAACAGCGCAGAAACCGGAGACTCCTTTATGGAAAACTACCCCAATTACGTCATGGGTTCCATCGCGGCGGCGACCGGTGAATCCACTGACAGCACCACCAGATTCCGCACCGACGGATACCTGAAGCTGGATCAGATCACGGAAGTGAATATCGGCGCGGATTACGAAATCACATGGCTGGTTTACGATAAGGACAAGAAGTATCTCGGCAACGGCAATCCGGAAATGAAGGGCAACTGGATCGGTGCGGGCGTATCTTTCACCTCCGAGGCACTTCTCGCGGCATATCCCGACGGTGTTTACGTCCGTTTCGCAGTCCGCAAGCCTGACAACAGTGAACTGACTGCTGACGACATCGCGGCCTCTGCTGTTGAAGCGGTTCACAGCAATACCGGTATCAAGGTCGGCACCATTGCGGCGGCATCCGGACAGTTCGGAGAAAGTAATACCCGTCTGATGATGGACGAATACCTGCCCGTCTCCGGTGTGAAGGAAGTGAAGATCGGCGCAGGTTATGAGCTGACTTGGCTCGCCTACGACGAAAACAAGGCTTACATCGGCAACGGCAACCCCGCCATGTCCGGCAACTGGATCGGTGAGGGCAATTCCTTTACTGCCCAGCAGATTCTCGACAATTACGACAACGCGGCATATATCCGTTTTGCACTCCGCAAGACTGACAACTCCGAGGTGACAATGGAGGAGCTGGCGGCATCCGGTCTGAAGATCGTGGTATCCGATACCGGCAAGGCGGCTGAATCCGGGCTGATCAAGCCCGATTACGCAATCGGCACCATCGCGGCGGCATCCGGTCAGAGCGGTGACAGCA
>JAFUQY010000275.1 GCA_017472105.1 Clostridia bacterium
ATACATTGGTACGCACCAATCGGCATCGCACCCTCAGCTGCAATCTGAAAATTCATCCGTAGAGCGAAATCATACAACCAAAGCTTCACGTGGTCAAGACAGAATCCCCTGAAGCAAACGCCACCATACCAGTTCACTCCCCGTAGAGTCCCAAAACCTCGTCAGCCGAAAGTTTTTGCGGAGCTTTTTTCAAAAAGCGACCGTTCTCCCTACACAAACGCCCTGAATTTACACCATCTACACACATTCAGCCTTGACTTTTCGCGGGTTTGCATATATAATATATGTAGGAAAAGATTGCAGTTTCAGAAGGGATTCTGTTTGTTTTATGAAGCCTACTGTTATTTCGTTTGCGAACCAGAAGGGCGGCGTCGGGAAGACTACGTCCTGTGTCAATATTGCCAGCTGCGCGGCTGAGATGGGTCTGCGGGTTCTCCTTATCGATGAAGACCCTCAGGGTAACTCTACAAGCGGCGTAGGGATTCAGAAGAAGAGTATCACCAAGACTACATACGATGTCCTCCTTGACGACGCCGATCCGAAGGAGTGCGTGGTGAAGACGGAGTTCAAGAATCTGTCCGTGGTGCCGTCGAATATCAACCTCGCCGGTGCTGAGTTCGAGCTGTTCGACGTCGAGCACAGAGAGAGACAGCTCAAGAATTTTATTGAGAAGTGTGCTGACGATTTCGACCTCGTTGTCATCGACTGCCCGCCTTCCCTGTCCATGCTCACCGTCAATGCCCTCACCGCGTCCGACGGCGTCATCATTCCCATGCAGTGCGAGTATTACGCTCTCGAAGGTCTGACCCAGCTCATGATGACCATCTCCAAGGTCAAGAAGCTGTATAACCCTTCCCTGTGCGTCCTCGGCATCCTCGTCACCATGTTCAACGGACGGCTCAACCTCTCCACCGCTGTCCTCGCCGAAATCAAGAAATACTACGGGGACAAGCTCTTCTCGACGACGATTCCGCGCTCCGTGAAGCTCTCCGAGGCACCCGGTTTCGGTCAGCCCATCAATTATCACGAAAAGTACGGCAAGGCCACCGATGCCTACCGCGCTGCCGCAAAGGAAATGCTTGAAAGACTCGGCATCATGCCCACACTCGTCTGATCCCGCAATTTTCTTACATTATTATATATGGAGTGAATTATGCCTAAGAATAAAGGTCTCGGGCGGGGTCTTGACGCGATTTTTCTCGACAATTCCTTCCCCGAGGACGACAACAAAACCAATGAACGGCTGACGGTTGCCATCTCCCTCGTCGATACCAATCCCGATCAGCCCAGAAAATCCTTCGACAGCGAAGCGCTCGCCGGTCTTGCCGATTCCATTTCCGCAAACGGCCTGCTTCAGCCCATCCTCGTCCGCCGCATCGATGACCGGTACGAAATCATCGCCGGTGAGAGACGGTTCCGTGCATCCAAGCTCGCCGGCCTTCTCGAAATTCCCGTCATCGTAACCGACGCGGACGACGTCACTGCCGCAAAATATGCCCTCATCGAGAATCTCCAGCGCGAGGATCTCAATCCCTACGAAGAAGCCGCCGCGTATCAGACGCTCATGAAGGAGTACAACCTCAGCCAGGAGGAAATCTCCATCCAGATCGGCAAGTCCCGCAGTGCCATCGCAAATGCCGTGCGCCTGCTCGATCTTCCGGATGAGGTTGTAAAAATGCTCACCGACGGCATGATTACCGCAGGTCACGGACGCGCACTTCTCGGTCTCAGAGACAGGAACATGATCGTCCCGCTTGCCCACAGATGCGTCAACCGCAACCTCAGCGTGCGCGACGTCGAAGCCGCAGTCCGTGCCGCAAACCGGAACCTCGCGAAATCCATGGAAGCCGTCACCGATGCGGAACCCGTCACCGTGGACTACATCGCATCCCTCGAGGAACGCTTCCGCAATGTCACCGGCAGACGCTGCAAAATCACGGAAACCAAGAACAAGAAGACCTTCCAGATCGAATACCGCGACAACGAGGACCTCGAGCAGATTCTCAAGTCCATCGCAGGCGACGATCTGCTGGATCAGTTCTGATGATTTTCTATCATCCCATAAGGAGGCACATATGAACACAAAACTCTACTCCTTTGAGAATTTCGACATCGACGTGAACGGCTCTTCCATGTACGTCATCGTCTGGGGACTTTACATCGGCATCATGATCGGTGTCCTCGGCGCACTCATCACGCGGGTGTATTCCGCAAGACTCATCTCCGCTCTCGTAAAATGCGGTGCAACCGACGCGGAACACGCAGTAACCCTGGATTCCCTCGATATCAAGGGCAAGAGCATGATCCGGCACATGCTCAAACCCGGCTCCGTGCTCTGCCGCACCGTGGAATGCGCGAACCGTGAGGAATTCCCGGAACAGAAGCACTCCGGTCTGAAGAAATTCTGGCACGAGAAATTCCTCTCCGAAGAGGTGCCCGAGAAAATCCCGTTCGAGCTTGCAAAGTTCTACCTCCCCGAGGAAAGACGCATCAGTGCCGAGCTCCGCTTTGCTGTGGAAGAGCATCCCGTGCGGAATTTCATCTTTGCCGCCGTCGGTCTGTTTGCGGTCGCGTGCTTTGCTGTATTCGCAATCCCCGAGCTGCTCACCATGTTTGATAACTTCGTCACTCAGGTCAAGCCCGAGTCCAATATCCTGTAATCATCGGAGACATCATGCAGTATCAGAATCAACAACCCAAAAGAAGAAAATCAAGACGCCGCCGCGCATCCTTCGGCAAGGTACTGGTCACCATTGTGCTCATCGCTGTGGTCTGCGTCGGACTCATCATTGCCGGAATCTACGCGATGGGCGTGCGGTATATCAAGGTGCAGGTCAGTGACGACCTCTACGTGAAGTTCCTCGGTCAGGTCGATGACAGCGGCGTACCGTACAAGGGCAGAATCATCTACTCCGACGGCATTTCCGCGAACGTGAACCTCGACCGCGACGAAATCTCCTACTCCAACGGTGACGTCTACGTCGGTGAGCTCGAAAACCTGCTCAAGAACGGCGAAGGTGAGATGCGCTACGCAAACGGCGATATCTACACGGGTGAATTCGTGGACGACAAGCTCAGCGGTCAGGGCAGATACGCCTACGTCGGCGGTGACGTTTATGAAGGCGCATTCTCCGACGGCATGAAGCACGGCATCGGCACCTACACGTTTGCGGACGGCTCCGTGTTCGAAGGCATGTTCGAGAACGACACCAAGAACGGCAGCGGCGAATACCGTTACGCATCCGGCGATACCTACATCGGCACCTACGCTGACGACATGAAGCACGGACGCGGCATTTACACATGGGCGAACGGTGACACCTACGAAGGCGACTACGTGAACGACCAGAGAAGCGGCTCCGGGATCTACACATGGGCGAACGGCGAACGCTACGAAGGCGAATTCAAGGACAACATCATGAGCGGCTACGGCACCTACACCTGGCCCGAAGGACGCACATACAGCGGTACGTTTGAAAACGGCGTGATTGTGCGGAGTGTAACCGAATAACAAAAGAACACGGCTGATTTGAGAGAATCTCTCAGACACAGCCGTGTTTTTGTTATGCTGTTATGTTTCACGTGAAACATTTAAGATGCCAGCTTCGTCCATCACAATTGTCATTTTGGTGCCGAAGCCTTCGCTGGAGATTGCCTCCATGATGCCTCCGTGCTCGTCGATGATCCACTTTGCAATGGAGAGACCGAGTCCGCTGCCGGTGGAGCTGTTCGAGCGCACGTTTTCTCCGCGGTAGAAGCGGTCAAAGATGCGCGGGAGTTCCTTCGGCTTGATCCCGATGCCGGTGTCGCTGATCTCGATGCACACGGACTGCCGGTTATACCCGTCCGTGGATGTGACCGCGCGCTCGTATGCCTTGAACGTGATCCGTCCGCCTTCGGGTGTGTATTTCACGGCATTGTCTCGCAGGATGCGGATCGCCTGCTTCATCATCGCGATATCGGCGTTAATCATGAGATCCGCGTACGGGAATTCGTCCTCTTCGGCGTTCTCCTTCATCGGCAGACTCAGCGTAAACTCGTGATGCACCGGGGCGTTTTCGTCGAGCATGATGCTCTCGTCGCGGATTTCCTCGAGGATTTCGCTCACGTTCACGGGGACTTTGTCAAGGACATGCCGGTCCATTTCGCCGCGTGAGAGGAAGAGGAGCTGGTCGATGAGGGTCTTCATGTGCTCAGCTTCGGTCTTGATCGCCTCGATGGCTTCGTCGCGTACCTTCGGGTCTTCCTTTCCCCATCGGTCGAGGAGCTGGACGTACCCTTGAATCACCGCAATCGGCGTTCTCAGCTCGTGCGATGCGTCGTCAACGAACCGGATCTGCTTCCGCTTGCCTTCGTCCAGACGCTTGAGCATGTTGTTCAGTGCGGCTTCGAGAGCACCGAGCTCGGAATCCTTCACGGTCAGGCGGGTGTCACTGTCCTCGATGGCGTTGATGGCGTCTTCGAGGGAATCGAGGTCGACTGCGCTCTGCTGCCGTGCCTGCTCTGTTGTCGTCGAGCGGACTTCCGTGGACAAACGGTCAGCGATAAGGGCGATTTCGTCGATGGGCTTGAGGTATTTCTTGATGATCCGCGAGCCGCCGAGAAGGGATGTCAGCAGCGTCGTCAGCTCAAACAGGAGGCAGATTGCGAAAAGGAGCGAGCAGATCGTGAGAACGCCCGCCGCATCGTGGGTGACGTCGATGGTTTCGCGTGTGAGAACCTGCTGACTGCGGTATTCCGCGCCGGTTTCGGATGTCTCATCCGTCAGCGGGACAGTGACGGTTCCGGCATCCGTGTCGTAAATCACTTCCACTGGGACTCCGGTTTCTTCCTCCGTGATTTCCGCAAAGACCGGTTCGGTTTCTTCGACCACAGGAGCGATCTCAATCCCGGTCAGCTCGTAGTATTCCCGCACCACCGGTTCGGTCGCGGGCGTGTGGGTTTCCGTTTCGGCGTATCCGTGCTCCGTGGTCTCGTGCATTCCCGTATCCACCGGAACTTCCGTCCATGTGTGACCTTCGACGGTGCTTGTGACCGTGAAGCGGTACTCGATTCCGTCAAACGGCGTGCTCGGCTTGAAGTCGAACGGGTCGTGCTCGCGGATGTATTCCTTCAGCTCCGTGCCGATGCCGTTCTGGTTCCACATGTCCTCGAGGTTCTCCTGCCACTGGAACGATCCGCCGAAATGCCGGTTTGTGACGTTGGTGATTTCCCCGCCGTATGCCCACTCGATCAGGAGGCACCACGACAGGAAGACGAGAGCGACTGTGAGAACGGTGAGGAAAAAGCTGCGGCAGAATCTGCGCCACGCCTGCGCTGTGTTGATCCGCCGTGCAATCGAGCCTGTCCGGATTTTCGGCGGCTTCTTCGGTGTTTTCTGTGTATTCATGCCGTCCTCAATCCCTGTCGCTGATGATGTAGCCTACGCCGCGGATGGTTTTGATGACATCGTCGGCGGTCTTGTGGCGGATGTAGCGCACATACACGTCGATGATGTTCGTCTCGCCGAAGTAATCGTAGCCCCACGCTTCGCAGAGTAGCTTTTCGCGCGACATGGCGACGTTCTTGTTCTCGAGCAGTGTTTTCAGGAGGATGAACTCCCGGTTGGTCGGCTCGATGGGCTTGTCGTTGTATGTAACCTCGCGCGACTGGGGGTTCATGCGGACGCCGCAGCATTCGAGCTCTTCGGATTTTTCGTCGTCCTCGGGTTCCGCGACTCTTCTCTGCCGCAGGATGACGCGGATGCGGGCGAGGAGTTCTTCGATTTCAAACGGCTTTGTGACGTAGTCGTTCGCGCCCATATCGAGCCCGCTGACCTTGTCGGTGACGGAATCCCGCGCGGTCAGGAGAATCACGGGAGTATCCGCCGCACTGCGGTTCTCGCTCCTGCGCAGGCGTCTGAGAACTTCAATCCCGGACAGCTGCGGGAGCATGATATCGAGAATGATGAGATCAAACCGCCCTGTCTCCGCCATCTCCAGTCCGGTGCGTCCGTCCGGGGCTTTTTCGGCGGTGTAGCCTTCGTGCGCGAGCTCAAGCTCCACGAACCGGGCGATTTTTTCTTCATCTTCCACGATGAGGATTCTTGACATAACGCTCACCTCACTTATTTGTCTTCTTTGTTCTCTTCAATGAAATAATCGTAGCCGAGGATGAGTCCGAGCAGAAGCCCGATCGCCACCAGATTCAGCGACACGAAGCAGAGGATGATCCCGAGAAAGAGCGGAATATGGATCACATTCCCGGACTTGCGGCTGCGCATGACGAGGGAGCACGTGAAGCATTTGTTCACGAGATTCTTGAGGTTTTCCATGGCGTCGTCCCAGAACCGGTTCCACTTGGATTCCTTCTGCTGTTTGATTTCGCTTTCCACTTTCTTGTACGCGCTCTCGTTTTCCATCGTCGACACACTCGTGGTCAGCGGCTGGATTTTGCCTTCCTTTTCCAGAATCACCAGTGCCTCGAGCATGTCCCAGTCCGCGCGTTCGAGCACTTCCTTCGCTTCACTGAGGCTGATATTCGCCTTCTCGTGGAGCTTTTCCATCATATCAATGTGTTCCATTGCAGTACCTCACGGTTGGTTGAATTTGTTGTGTCTATTATACCATGCCGCGGATGAAAGCGAAAGTGGATTTCGATTAGAATTTGATTAGAAAATTCCGGGAAAGAAAAAGCAGATACCGGAGTACCTGCTTTGCATTCAGTTTTCGGGTGTGATTTCCGCCGTTATAATTTCGATGATCTCTTCCAGCAGTTCCGCCGGTACAGATTCTACGAAATGATGCGGACGCGCGCTGAGATCGAGAGAGCGGATCTGCTCGCACATCACAACGCCGGTGGTTACAGTTCCGTACAGCGGCACATGAAGCGGATACGGCGTGGTTGTGTTCGTGATCGGACAGACAAGGGTCATCGAGCACCGCTTGTTGAAGGCGTTGTTGCTCACCACGATTGCGGGACGGTAGCCTGCTTGCTCATGACCCGTCTGCGGATTGAAGTCGATTTTGATGATATCCCCCTGCTTCACCATACTTCATTCCCCGCAGGCGCGCCGAAATCGACTTCTTTTTCCTTGTATTCGCCTTCAAACCCTTCAAAGAGATCCTTGATGGTGCGTTTTTCCGCCGCTTTCCGGATGATGATCGCGCCGTCGGCGGCTTCAATGGTCACGCTTTCGTTTTCGCGCAGGGCTGCCGCTTCGAGAATGTGCCGCGGAATGCGGATTCCCTGACTGTTGCCCCAGCGTCGGATGGTTGTTTCGGACATGTCTGCACCTCCTGTTTTGTATATACTTAGTATATACCATTTCGACGGTTTTGTCAAGGGTTAATTGCAGTTCACGTACTCAATCAGCACGGGATGGTGGTCGGAGGGATATTCGCCGTCGATTTTCTCGCCGCAGACGCGGTAGCTTTCGACGAAGATGTCCTCTTCATTCACGAAAATGAAGTCGATGACGGACTTGGATTTGCCGTAGTTGGTGTAGGTCGCGCCGGTCTCCTTGGTCTGTGCGAGATCCATGGAGTTTTCCACACCGCCGTCGAGGATTTCTTCATATGCCGTTGTTCCTGCGGCTGTGTTGAAGTCCCCGCTGAGCACGATGGGGTACTGCGCGTTCGCTTTGAGGAAATCCGCCAGAACCTTCGCCTGCTTGGTGCGCGCAATGTCATTGGTGTGGTCGAAGTGCGTGTTCACAAACAGGATCTGCTCACCGTCGGATTTCGTCTCGAGAAGGGCGTAGGTGTAGATGCGGTTGAGCGAGGATTCCGGCACCTTCGACTTGCGGTCGGGTGTGTCGGAGAGGTATTTCGTGCCGCTGTCGATGAGGTCAAACACGTCTTTTTTGTAGAAAATCGCGTTGTATTCGCCCTGATTTCCGCCGTCGCGTCCGAAGCCGACATAGTCGTATTCGTCCCGGAGATTGCCGCGCAGCTTGGTCATCCATGTCGGGGACGCTTCCTGCACGCCGAAGGTGTCCGGGGAATAGTTCCGGATGATCTCAATGACGCGTCCGGAGCGTGCTGCGGCGTCTTTGTACAGGACGTTGAAGGACATGGCTTTCAGGGTTTCGGGAAGCTCTGTGGGGGATGCTGTTCCGCCTTCCGGAAGCACAAGATTGATTGATCTTTCCTCAGATTTTTCAATCTCACCTTCGATCATTTCCTCGAAATACAGAACCGCGTTCATCGCACCGAGCTTGTCTTCTCCGTAAAACACACAGCCGTTTCCGGTGAATGTGAGCGGCATAAATGTGCTGTATTCCGACCAGGTTCCGTCCGCATGATCCGCCGAGAGTTCAACCTCAGCCGCACCTTCTTCTCCGACGTACAGGACATATTCCCCTTCGCTCTCATCGGTTACATTCAGCACAAATCCGGTCTGATCGGCGATCTTTTCGCGCAGTTTTTCCGCCGCCGCTTCATCGAATTTTCTGCCGCCGAAGAGGATTTCATACTCCCTGACCGGGACGCCGTTGATTGAGAACGAATCCACAGCGTACTCACCGCGGATCACGGTATCCATGGCGGAATCGTAGAAAACCCCGGTTCCGGCGGCATTATTCACCGTTTCGAGGAAGAGCTGTGCCGCAAGTGCGGTGTTTTCGTCCGTGTGACCGGCAATGACGATGCATTTGTCGATCATCGCAAAGCCGTAGTCATCCGCACGCAGGGATGCCAGAAATTCCCGCGACTGCGGACGGTTCGTGTCCCCGATGAGAATTTCGCACTCGCCCATCTGAAGCCCGTCCACGCCCTCGCGGTAGAAATCGTGCCGGAACGTGACCGCATCATTGAGCCCGTGCACTTCCTGATACACAGACGACGCCGCACGGATCAGCTTCTCCGAGGCATATTCCGGCCGGATCACTTCGTATTCCGCAAGCATCTCAGCCGTCACGGAAAGCGTCTCCTGCACGGCAGTTTCTTCCGTCTCCGAAATTGATGTATCGTGAGATTCTCCATTCCCGCAGGACATAAAAATCCCGCACAGAAGAATCGCTGAAATCCAGTATTTTTTCATTTTTTCAATCCTCACTCCTGCTGTCTCATTCTGCATTACTTCCCTACGCAGAACCGCTTGAAAATTTCGTCAACGATCGTGCTTTCCATGCTCCGTCCGTCGGTTTCGTTCAGAGCCGCGAGCGCTTCTTCGGCACAGGTGCAGACCGCGTCAATCGGTGCGCCAAACTCAATTCCTTCGACCGCGGAGATCAGTGCGGCGCGTGCGTGCGTGAGAATCTCCCGCTGACGGATGTCCCAGATGACGGCATCGGTCGAGAGCGTGATTCTGTCACTGCCGAACAGGTGCGCGATGGCGGACGACAGGGCCCCTCTGTCCTCTTCCCCGCTGCGCTGTGCCGAGATCGTGACGCATTCATCAGCCGACGAGCGGATTTCCGCGGTTTCTTCCTCCGTGAGCACTGTTCCAAGGTCGGACTTGTTGATGACGGCAATCTTCGGCACGTCCGTGGATTTCACGAGCGAGAGCAGCGTGCGGTCCTCGTCGCGGAGAGCCTCACAGCCGTCGAAAACGGAAATGACCAGCTCACTCTTCGAGATTTCGTCCGAGGCGCGCTCGATGCCGATTTTCTCGACAAGGTCGTCCGTGGCGTGAATGCCCGCGGTATCGGACAGACGCAGCGTAATCCCGCCGAAGGAGACGGTTTCGCGCAGAATGTCCCGCGTCGTGCCGGCAACGGAGGTCACAATCGCACTGTCCTCACCGGTGATGAGGTTGAACACGGAGCTTTTGCCCACGTTCGGACGCCCGCAGATGACGCATTTGACCCCGTCGGAGATGGCGCGTCCGGTTTTGTAGGTGGAGAGGAGCTTCTCAACACGCGCGAGAGCCGTCCTCAGCGTGCCTGCAATCTCTCTCTCACCCTCATCGCCGACATCCTCCTCGGGATAGTCGATCGCGGCGTACAGAGCCGTCATGGTGTCCAGAAGCGATGCGGAAATCCCGCCGATCTCCCGCGAAACGCTCCCGCGCACGGCTGAACCCGCCAGAAGCATGCGTTCCTTTGTATCCGCGTCGATGAGCTTGCCGACGGCTTCCGCTTCGTTGAGATCGAGCTTACCGTTCACGAAGGCGCGTTTGGTGAATTCCCCGGGACCGGCAGCCGATGCACCGTGCGCGATTGCGGAGAGATACACAGCCTCCGTGACGGAAAGACCGCCGTGACAGGAAATCTCTGCCATGTCCTCACCGGTGAACGAGCCGGGACCCGCAAAGAGCGTGCAGATGCCCTCATCGCAGACGGCGTCGTTTTCGTCAAGGATTGCGCCGAATACGGCTTTGCGCATGGGATGGGCACTGACAGCGGATTCCCCGAATTTCGGTCGGAACATGGCGTCAGCGATGCGGAATGCGTCACTGCCCGAGATGCGGATGACCGCGATGCCGCCCTTCCCGCGAGGAGTCGAGACGGCGCATATGGTGGTGTTCAGCATGATACTATTCCTTTGCAGTTTGTTTTGTATTATTATAACGGATTTGACGCAGGATTACAAGTAAAAACACAAAAACAGGAACTTCCCTGTTGAGAGAAATTCCTGTTTTCATTCCGGTTACACCTTGGAGAATTTTTTCCTCAGAAAAAATTCTCGGGAACGGGGCAGTTATCTTACAGCCACAGCTTCATCAAATCCCCGTTCAGTCTTCAAACGCCGGCTTTTCGTCGGGTTCGGTTTCGCTTGCCG
>JAFUQY010000276.1 GCA_017472105.1 Clostridia bacterium
ACGTTCGCAATGTTGCGCTGGATCACGGGCAGGAAGGAGTTGATGTACGCGGGAATGTCGGAGAAGATGCGCGCCTTTGCCATATCAACGGCAGGGGACTCACCGCGCTGGTAAACGGGGTCAAACCGCTCGGACAGGGTGCTCAGGTAACGCCATACCTTGCTGCCGTCCGCGCCGAATGCCTTCGAGAAGTAATTCCGGACGATATCCGCGAACTTGGTGTCCTTGTTCCACAGGGTTTCCGCCATGGTGACCATGCAGAGGGAAGTCGGGAAGAACGCGCGCTGTACCTGACAGCTGTTCATGCCGTTCAGACCGAGCTTTGCGAGATTCTTCATGTCCTCGCTCATGCCCTTGGAAACTGCAATGGAGCCGGGATCGTTGTAGTGGTCCCACATCATGTGGTAGTCAAAGTCGAAGCTGTCACCCTTGAAGGCTTCCTGCCACTTTCTCAGATGCGCAACGTTTTCCGCAACGGATCTGGGCATGGTTAGCTTGTTCTTTTCGTAAGCGGGAACTTCAACCGCCGCAACTTCTTCTTCGGATACGGTGAAGGAAGAGGAGTAGGTGCGGGTGATGGGCGCAAACATGAGGGTGAAGCGGTCGGGATTCTTGATGACTTCGCGCTTGGGAGCCCAGAGAAGGTCAACGTAAATGAGGAATACGATCTTGGTGTCGATGCCCTTTGCGGTGAGCTTTTCGTCCAGCTCGTTGAGCATCATGATGTAGTAGTCCGCCGGGAGTTCCTTGCAGCGGTCGCATTCGCAGTGGTTGTTGGAAGCGTCTGCGAGCCAGAAGTGCAGGTAGTCAACCTCGCCGTGCTCTTCGCAGTACTGGGTGATCGCGGTGGTGATGGTGGAACGGACTGCGGGATTGGAGTAGCACAGGTTGGTGTTCAGCGGAATGCCGCCCCACCAGTCGCGCTTGCCGTTGACTTTTGCGAGACATGCCGCGATGGATTCCGGGGGCTCGGAGTTTTCTGCAACCCAGCCGGTTCCGGGAACGCCGAAGGGCTCGCAGGTCCAGCTGTGACCGACTGCGTGATGGAGCAGACCGCGCTTTGCGATATCCGCACGGAGCTGATCGTGCATGCCGTCAAGCTCGAGATCGGTGATGGGTTCTTCTTCCATGGTAGGATTGCCTGCGTGGGAATACCAGCGGCGGAAGAACTGATAGGGCTTTGCAAACTGAATATAGTAGCCGTTCATGCCCACCTTGGGAAGCCAGTCGATCATGTCGGCAACGTGTTCATAGGAAACGGCGCCTTCGATGCAGACGGCTCTGTGACGGTAGGATGCGGTTTCGCGGAGATAAACGGGCTGAGATTCCGGTACGCAGCGCGGGATGACGTCGCCATCCTTGCCGGGACGGAGGAATGCGCAGCCGAGTTCGCGGAGATAGCGGTAAACGGCGATGAGAACGCTGCGGTCGTTGGTACCGGTGATGATACCCGCGCCGCCGCTGACATTGATGTAAACAGCATCGTCACGATAGGGATCTTCAACGGAAGGAAGAAGGGGAAGGAACGCAGAATCACGTCCGATGTAGAGCGAGTGCTCATTGACATCGTGGTAGCCGTCGGTGAGAATCCGGGTTACACGGGACGCGCGGTTCATCTTGCGCAGATAATACTGCAATTCATCCACGGCGAACGCGATGATGGGGTTGGTTCCGATTTGGGTTAATTTCCAGTTCATTTTGTAAGGTCCTTTCGTAATGGTCAGCTCTATTATACCGAAAATCGAAGTAAAAATCAAGGCAATCGGTAAAATTGCGGAAAAAGAAAAACAGGGTACGAACCTGAACGGAACATACCCTGAATTATGCTTGCAGAATTAGCCGAGCTTGGTGGTGTTAACCTTGATGCCGGGGCCCATGGTGGAAGCAACTACGCAGTTCTTGATGTACTGACCCTTAGCTGCTGCGGGACGAGCCTTGATGATTGCAGAAAGGAGAGCGTCGAAGTTTTCGCCGAGCTTTTCTGCACCGAAGGAAGCCTTACCGATGGGGCAGTGGATGAGGTTGGTCTTGTCCAGACGGTATTCGATCTTACCTGCCTTAGCTTCGTTGATCGCCTTAGCAACGTCCATGGTAACGGTACCAGCCTTGGGGTTCGGCATGAGGCCCTTAGGACCGAGCACACGACCCAGACGACCGATGGTACCCATCATGTCGGGAGTAGCGATAACAACGTCGAAATCGAACCAGTTTTCCTTGGTGATCTTTTCTACGAGATCAACGTCACCAACATAGTCTGCGCCTGCTTCGCGAGCATCGTTTGCACGGTCGCCCTTAGCGAATACGAGAACGCGAACAGTCTTACCGGTACCGTTGGGGAGAACAACCGCACCGCGAACCTGCTGGTCAGCGTGACGTGAGTCAACACCCAGACGAACGTGAATTTCGATAGTCTCGTCAAACTTCGCCTTGGAAGTCTGGCATACGAGGTCAATAG
>JAFUQY010000033.1 GCA_017472105.1 Clostridia bacterium
GATTTGCGAGTTATACCCAAAGAAAACTTGCTGCCGCAGGTAAAAATTGTACCGGATCACAGCAATATTGTATTGCAATCCGAGGAAAACTGTGGTATAATATACGTACAGTAAGTTAACAGAGTATGGAGAGTGGGCAGAGAACAGGTCCACTCTCTTGTTTATGTAAAGGAATTTGAATGAAACAGAAAAAGAACATTGCCGAAACCGTGCGGGATCTGGCGCAGCCGCTCGCAGATGAATTCGGCTACTTCCTCTGGGACGTTGAATACGTCCGTGAGGGCGCGGATATGATCCTCCGCATCACGATCGACAGCGACTCCGAAACGGGCATCACCATCGAGGACTGCGAAAAGATGCACCGCGCGATCGACCCCATCCTCGATGAAGCGGATCCGATCGAAGAAGCGTACCTGCTTGCGGTCTCCTCTCCCGGGGTTGAACGTACCCTGACCAGACCGGAGCACTTCGAAATCTGCGCGGGCGAAGAGGTCAGCGTAAAGCTGTTCGCGGCAGTTGACGGCACCAAGACCTTCCGCGGCACCCTTGTGGGACTGGAAAACGACGAAGTTGTCATCACCGTCGGCGAAGAAGAAAAGCGCTTTGCAAGAAAAGCAGTCGCAAAATGCGAGACTGTGTTTGAGTGGTAAAAGCGCGGGGCGCAGTGAAGAGAGAAGAGTGAAGAGTGAAGAGAAACAATTAAAGTAACAGGATTGTGCAATCTCTCCACGGCTGCGGCGAATAGGGTCTCGGTGGTCCCTATGAGCCCCAGAACGATTTTCTGATAATTTGGACAGCACCAGCCGGTATCGCACCCTAATGTAAAATTTGCGATTATATCCGTAGAAAGCTGTCAGACCTTTAAAACTGCACACCGTCAAAAGAATCCCCTGAAGCTGACTGAATCATATCAACGTACGTTCCGTCAGCGCACTGTACCTCGTTCGTATAAAAGTTCGGTTACAAAGTAACCGGGCGCAGCTTTTTCAAAAGCGACCCGTACCTCCTGATATAGAAAAACAACAAACTCACATACAGCGGGACAAATCCCGCAGAAAGGCATGGAATTGACATGAACGCAGAGCTTTTTGAAGCATTGGAACTGCTTGAAAAGGACAAAGGTATTCCGGTTGACACCATGATTGAGAAGCTCGAGGCAGCACTGATCTCGGCATTCAAGAAGGAATACGGCAGCACTGCTGTAAGAGTTGAGATCAACAAGGCAAAGAAGGATCTCAAGGTATATCGTCAGCGCACCGTTGTGGAAGAAGTAAAGGATCCGAAGGCAGAGATTTCCTATGAAGACGCACAGCTCATCAGCAGACGCTACGAGCTCGGCACCATTGTGGAAGACGAAATCAAGACCAAGACCTTCGGCAGAATCTCCGCACAGGCCGCAAAGCAGGTCATCGTGCAGGGCATCCGCGAAGCTGAAAAGAACAACAGCCTCCGCGACTACGACAAGAAGCGCGAAGAAGTCATCACCGCTATGGTTACCAAGCGCGACGACAACACCGGCGATGTATGGGTGGATACCGGCACAAGCGAAGTTCTCCTTCCCGCAAAGGAACAGATTCCCGGCGAAGAAATCCTCGTCGGCGAGAGAATCCGCGTGTTCGTCACCGAAGTCAACCACGACTCCGAAGAAGGACCCCTCGTTACCATCTCCAGAATCAGCCCCAACATGGTCAAGCGCATGTTTGAAATCGATATCCCCGAAATCGGCGACGGTATCGTGCTCGTCAAGGGCGTTGCAAGAGAAGCCGGCTCCAGAACCAAGATCGCAGTCTTCTCGCGTGATCCCGAAGTTGACGCTGTCGGTGCCTGCATCGGTAACCGCGGTGCGAGAATCAACAACATCGTGGATGAGCTCAAGGGCGAAAAGATCGACGTTATCCAGTATTCCGAAAAGACCGAGGAATTCATCGCAGCTGCACTTTCTCCCGCAGAAGCAAAGAGCGTTGAATTCGACGGCGAACGCAGCGCAACCGTTCATGTAAACGGCGATCAGCTCTCCCTCGCCATCGGTAAGGAAGGTCAGAACGTTCGCCTTGCCGCAAAGCTCACCGGCTGCAAGATCGACATCAAGGGCATCAAGCTCTGATGAAGGATCGGAGGTAAGCTGTGGCGGAAACCAAACCGAAACAGAATCAGCCCAAGCGGAAAATTCCCGAACGGAGATGCGTCGGATGCGTCGGTACCTTCCCCAAGAAGGATCTCATCCGCGTCGTACGCTCGCCCGAAGGGGAAATTTCCATCGACTTCACCGGAAAGAAATCCGGACGGGGCGCGTACCTGTGCAAGAGCGAAGCATGCTTCAAAAAGGCGAGAAAATCCGGCATCCTGCACCGTTCCCTCGAGTGTGAAATTTCCGAGGAAATCTACGCGGAGCTGGAAAAGGAAATCCGGCTCGCCGAAGAGGAAACAGATTAACCGCATATTGATAAGAAGAAGCGAATACACTGAAACGATGCAGACCGACGGAGGAAGAAGGATATGGAAGAAAGACTGATCGGGCTGTGCATGGCGGCGGGCGGCGTCACTACCGGATTTGATTCCGTGATGGCGGAAATCCGCGGCGGCCGTGCAAAGTTCCTTCTGATCGCGTCGGACGCGTCGGACAGAACGAAAAAACAGCTGACTGACAAATGCACATATTATCACACAAAATACCGGATCGGCCCCTGGGACAGCGTCGCGCTTGCACACATGCTCGGCAAAAGAGCGTCATGCATGGCGGCGGCGTTTACCGGACGGGGACCGTGGGAAGGCGTTTGGCAGAAAATCGGCTGTGAGGAAAACAGCTGCGAAGAGAGAAAGGATGATTGAGAATGGCAACGAAACCGAATTCGATGTTCCGGATCAGCCAGCTTGCGAAGGATCTGGGGGTTAAGCCGAAGGATCTGATGACAAAGCTCGAGGGAATCGGCATCAGCGTGAAAAGCACTTCCGCAACCCTTGAGGAAGGGGACGTAAACGCCCTGTTCGCAAGCATGACGGATGACGCGCGGATCCATGACCTGGACGGTTATCTGCACGGAAAGACATCCATCACGCTGCCGGAATCTCCTGAAGAAAAAGCAAAGCGTGAAGCGGCAGAAAAAGCAGAAGCTGACCGCATCCGTGCTGAAGAAGAAAAGAAGAAAGCAGAAGAAGAGGCTCGCCGCAAGGCTGAAGAAGAAGCCCGTCGCCGCGCAGAAGAAGAGGAAGCCAGAAGAAAGGCTGAGGAAGAAGCTAAGCGTAAGGCGGAAGAAGAAGCAAGAAAGAAAGCAGAAGAAGAGGCACGGCGTAAAGCGGAAGAAGAAGCAAGAATCCGTGCCGAGGAAGAAGCCCGCAAAAAGGCGGAAGAAGAACGAATCAAAGCCGAGGAGGAAGCGCGTTTGAAAGCAGAAGCAGAAGCTCGTGCAAAGGCAGAAGCAGCCGAAAAGGAAAAGTCCAACGAAAGAACTCAGCGTCCCCAGAACAATACCCAGAGAGACGGCATGAGAAATGACAGCCGGAACAACAACCAGACCCGTCCCGCAAATGCGCAGTCCCGGGATAACCGCGATTACACAAACCGCAGCAGCAATACCGCAGGCACCAGACCCGCCGGCGAACGTACCTACAACAATGACAGAAACGGCGACAGACCTGCTTACGGCGACAGACAGCAGGGCGGCTATAACCAGAACCGTTCCCAGCAGGGTCAGGGTCGTCCGTACGGTCAGAACAACGGTCAGCAGAGACCCCAGCGCGACTCCGCTCCCCGTGACAAGGATTCCGGCAGTGACCGCGCACCCATCGCTCCGCAGCCCAAGCCGAAGATTGAGCAGGGCGTAGAACGCAAGCGTACCGGTCAGACCCGCGTTGTCGATACCAGAACCACCTCCGTTGACCTTTCCAAGTACGACGAACGTCTGGAAAGCTTCTCTCCCGAAGTGGATGACTCCAAGTCCAACAAGCAGAAGCTCAAGAAGCAGAACCAGAGAGGCGACAACCGCGGTACCGGCAGAAAGAACGACAAAGAACGCTTCGCCATGGACAAGATGCAGAAGGCAAATCAGGAAAAGGCGAAGAAGCAGCCCCTCAAGGTCACCATTCCCGATGAAATCTCCGTCGGCGAGCTGGCTCAGAGACTCAAGATCACCGCTGCGGAATGCGTCAAGAAGCTGATGCTCATGGGCATGATGGCTACCGTCAACCAGATCATCGACTTCGATACCGCATACCTCATCGCTGACGAACTGGGCGCGGAAGTGACCCGTGAAGTGACCGTCACCATCGAAGACAAACTCTTCAACGAAGAACCCGATACCGAAGAAAACCTCGAAATCCGTGCGCCCATCGTCTGCGTTATGGGTCACGTTGACCACGGTAAGACCTCCATCCTCGACGCGATCCGCCACACCAATGTCACCAGCGGTGAAGCCGGCGGTATTACCCAGCACATCGGTGCGTACCGTGTTCAGATCGACGGCAGAGATATCACCTTCCTCGATACCCCCGGTCATGAAGCGTTTACCGCAATGAGAGCCCGCGGTGCACAGTGTACCGACATCGCCATCCTCGTTGTAGCAGGTGACGACGGCATCATGCCCCAGACCGTGGAAGCAATCAACCACGCAAAGGCGGCAGGCGTTGATATCATCGTAGCCATCAACAAGATGGATAAGCCCACCGCAAATGCCGACGCGGTTATGACCGAGCTGACCAAGTACGAACTCGTTCCCGAAGAATGGGGCGGCGACGTTATGTGCGTACCCGTATCCGCTCATACCAGAATGGGTATCACTGACCTTCTCGAAGACGTCCTCCTCATCGCTGACGTCAAGGAATACAAGGCAAATCCCCACAAGAGAGCGAAGGGTGTCATCATCGAAGCGAAGCTCGACAAGGGCCGCGGTCCCGTTGCAACCGTTCTCGTTCAGGACGGTACCCTCAAGGCGGGCGACATCGTAATCGCCGGTACTTCCGTAGGCCGTGTACGTGCCATGACCAACGACAGAGGTCAGCAGCTTGAAGAAGCAGGTCCCTCCGTACCGGTCGAAATCATCGGTCTGTCCGAGGTTCCGCTCGCAGGCGACGAATTCAACGCAGTCGAAGACGAACGCATGGCACGCGAACTCGCAGATCAGCGTAAGGAAAAGGCGAAGGAAGAGCAGTTCAAGCTCAATGCCAAGGTTTCCCTCGACGACCTGTTCAGCCAGATCGCTGCCGGTGTCAAGGAACTCAACGTCATCGTCAAGGCGGACGTGGGCGGTTCTGCGGAAGCAGTCAAGGCATCCCTCGAAAAGATTTCCACCGAAGAAGTACGTGTACGCGTCATTCACTCCGCAGTCGGCGGCATCACCGAATCCGACGTAATGTTCGCGGCTGCATCCAACGCCATCATCGTCGGCTTCAACGTTCGTCCCGACAAGGGCGCGATCGACTCCTCCGAACGTCAGGGCGTTGATATCCGTACCTACCGCATCATCTACGAATGCATCGAAGAAATCACTGCCGCAATGAAGGGTATGCTCGCTCCCACCTACAAGGAAACCCTGCTTGGTCACATCGAAGTCCGCCAGACCATCAAGGTTCCCGGCGTCGGCATCATTGCAGGTTCCTATGTACAGGACGGTAAGGTTACCCGTCAGAGCCAGATCCGTATCGTCCGTGACGGTATCGTCATCATGGAAGACAAGATTTCCTCCCTGCGCCGCTTCAAGGACGACGTACGCGAAGTTGCCACCGGCTACGAATGCGGTATTGGACTTGACAAGTGCATGGATATCCAGGTCGGCGACATTCTCGAAGCCTATATCATGGAAGAAGTTGCAAGATAAATCTGCATAAATGCATAAACGGTTCAGACGCAGTCAACTCTGTATGGGGGCTGCGTTTTCCGTTTCTGTCAGTATAAACAAAAATCCAGCCCATCCATACCCGCAAATTCCCTGTATAAAATTCATTAAATCACTTGAAAAAATACACCGTATGCAGTATAATATACCGTGTAAAGTTATTTTCACAAACCCAATCCGAAAGGACTTGATTCTATGAATACAAACGAACGCAGAGTCGGTACCGTATCCCGCGGTATCCGTTGCCCGATCATCCGCGAAGGGGACGATCTCGCTGAAATCGTAAGCCGCAGTGTGCTGGAAGCCGCTGAAATCGAAGGCTTTCCTCTTCACGACCGTGACGTAATCTCCATGACGGAGTCCATCGTCGCAAGAGCACAGGGTAACTACTGCTCCGTAGACGATATCGCCGCTGACGTAAAGGCAAAGCTGGGCGGTGAAACCATCGGCGTAATTTTCCCCATTCTCTCCCGCAACCGTTTCGCAATCTGCCTCCGCGGTATTGCAAAGGGCGCGAAGAAGGTCGTTCTCATGCTCAGCTATCCCTCCGATGAAGTGGGCAACGAACTGGTTTCCCTCGACAAGCTGGACGAAGCGGGCATTGATCCTTACGCAGATGTGCTCACGCTCGAAAAGTACCGCGAACTCTTCGGCGAAAACAAGCATCCCTTCACCGGCGTGGACTACGTTGACTATTACAGCGGTCTCGTACGTGAAATGGGCGCCGAAGTTGAAGTGATCTTCGCAAATCAGCCCAAAGCAATCCTGAATTACACGGACTGCGTTCTCAACTGCGACATTCACAGCCGTGCGAGAACCAAGAGAATCCTGAGAGCTGCCGGCGCAAAGGTCGTTGTCGGTCTTGACGATATCATGAACGCTCCCGTGAACGGCTCCGGATGCAACGAAAAGTACGGTCTGCTCGGCTCCAACAAGTCTACTGAAGACAAGGTCAAGCTGTTCCCGCGCGAATGCAAGGATCTCGTTCTCGATATCCAGAAGCGCATTCTCGAAGCGACCGGCAAGCATGTTGAAGTCATGGTTTACGGCGACGGCGCATTCAAGGATCCTCAGGGCAAGATCTGGGAACTCGCTGACCCGGTTGTATCTCCCGCATTCACCGACGGTCTGATCGGTACGCCGAACGAACTGAAGCTGAAGTACCTCGCGGACAACGATTACAAGGATCTCTCCGGTGACGCACTGAAGAAGGCGATTTCCGAAAGCATCAAGCAGAAGGACGGCAACCTCGTCGGCAGCATGGCATCCCAGGGTACCACGCCCCGTCAGCTCACCGACCTCATCGGCTCCCTGTGCGACCTGACCTCCGGCTCCGGCGACAAGGGTACTCCCGTTGTTCTGGTACAGGGCTACTTCGATAACTATACAAATGACTGAGCGGGAATACTCCGAGGTTTGACCTGACGATGGAGTGGGAATAATTCTCCAAAGTTAAGAACAAAAGAGCGTGAAGATGAAAGTCTCCGCGCTCTTTTTGCATCTTTTGAAACAGAAAAATCCCTCACCCGGGTTAGAGTGAGGGATTTGATCTTGTCAGAAATTAGTCTGTATAATCGAGAGTCGCAACCATTCTGCAAATTGCCGCGAGGTCATATCTGCAAAGGTCACGGTTCTTTTCGTAGGTCTTTACGGTTACGAGATCAATTGCAACTGCGTTTGCGAGCTCGTCGTTTTCAGCATCGAAGTTGTCGAAGTTGATGTCGTTGATGACTTCGAGAACCATGAGGTACTGGTTGACCATTTCAACAGCGGTCTGAACGTCGCATACGCCGGAGAGGTCAGCGTCCTTTTCCACGATGCCGTACTTTTCAGCCCATACGATGCGCTGTGCAACGGTGTTGAGCTTGTCGCCGGTGTCAGCCATTTCAGCGAGTGCAGCTGCGAATGCCTTTTCGGAGATGGCAGCGGTGCCCTTGAAGAGGAGGTTCTTGCCGTCCTTTGCAGCCGCGGACATGATGCCGGATTCGGTTACATATTCAACAGCCTTCGCGTACTTGTCGGAAACGTCGGTGAAGGGGTTCTTCCATGCGAACTTCACTTCGATCTTGGTATCTGCGCCGATCTTGGAGAGGGTGTAGGAAGTGGAGGGAGTTACGGACTTGCCGTTTACCTTGAGGGAGGAAACGTAGTAGTTGTCGGATGCGGGAACGAACTTGTAGGTGATCTTGTCGCCGGATACAACGCCGATCTTGGCAGCATCAACAGTCTTGCCGTTGTAGGTTGCCTTGACGGTGCCGTTGCCGGAAGCTGCTGCGGTTACGGTGTAGTTCTTCACAACGGGAGTGAAGGTTACGCGTACAGTGGTGTCGCCGGTGAGACGGACTGCGATTTCATCGCTGGTGAAGTTCACGTTTCTGCCGTTGACGAGAACCTTGGAGAGCTCGTAGCCCTTTGCGGGAGAGAACTTGATGTACTTGTAGTCGCCGTATTCGCCGTAGTGGCTGTCGGAAATCTGGTAGTCGCCTTCGCCGGTGATGATAACCTTGACTCTGTATTCGTCGTCGTCATCTTCGTAAACATCGTCGCGGAGGAGCTTGTAGGTCTTGTGATCCTTGGCGCAGAGGAATACGCCGTAGATGTCGCTGTCGATTACGGTGAAGTAGTCGAATTCGGAGACTCTGCCGCAGCGGGAGCAGGTGATGTCGCTCAGGTCGGGAGCCCTGTCTTCGGAGTAGTCGTAAACTTCGTCAAGGGTGACGTGCTTTGCGGTGCAGGTGTATTCGTAGTAGAGCTTGTCGTTCTTTACGTAGCTGCCGCTGTAATATGCGGTACGGGTGCAGGAGGAGCACTTGGTGGAAACAGCCACATCGGTGCCGACCACACTGTCCGCTTCATCCTTGTTTTCGGGGATGATAACGGTGGTGCCTTCCGCGTCGCAGTCCTTTTCAAGGCATGCATACTTCACGGAGCCGCCGGAGATCTTGTAGAATGCCAGACCCTTGCACTTGGGGCAGGAGTCATACCACCAGTTGCCGGTATTGCCTGCGAGGTAGTCGACGAGGTCTTCGTAATCGGGATCGTCATGGTTGAGGTAATCCCGGTAGAAGTCGAGCAGATCGGACAGGGAGTAGACGCTTCCTGCACTTGCACTCAGAGCGAGAGAGCTGAGCATCACAAGCGCGAGAACGAGGGAGAGAATTTTTTTCATGTGCTTGAATTCCTTTCCTTAGTTGAATAAATTTGTCATGTACAGTTTAACATATCCGCAGGACCTATTTGTGAATGCATTTTAAATTTTCGCGGGAAATTACAGGAAATTTTCACATGGACCGCCGCGGAGTGCTGCTGTCTATATAGACGTTCGGGAATGGGCAAAAGTTTCACAAATCGGAAAATTTTCCATAAAAATTTCAAAGAATTTTCAGACGCCGCTGTGCAGAAAAATGCCGGTGTACCGAAATGCGGATGCCGGAAACACCTTGACAAAGCGGGGCGTGTATGCTATAATAGCTAAAATATCACTTCCCGGAGGATCACTGCCATCATGGACAGCGGCGATTGTACTGACAGTACCCGACGATGCACAATGAAATACGGTTATGGCGGATATCGCTTTTTCAAGGCACGACTGCGCTCATTTCGAGGGTACAGGTATGCCTTTTTGCATTTCCGCAGACTGTTGACCTGATTTTTCCTCTCATGCACGCATCACGGAAACATCATTCACGGAGGAAAAATCTTACATTTTATGAACAGCAGCATATGGGGACAGCTTCTTCTCCAGTTGATACTGATCGGACTCAATGCCGTTTTCGCATGTGCGGAGATCGCGGTCCTGTCGGTAAGTGAAGCAAAACTCGCAAAGCTGGAGGAATCCGGCAGCAAAAAAGCAAAGAAACTCAGAAAGCTCACCGAAGAGCCTTCCAAATTCCTTTCGACCATTCAGGTTGCGATTACGCTTTCCGGCTTCCTCGGATCCGCATTCGCAGCTGACAACTTCGCGGAACGCCTTGTTGACTGGCTTCTCGCAAAGGGCATGACCATGGATCCCGAAACCCTCGAATCCATCGCGGTCGTTGTCATCACCCTCATTCTCTCCTACGTCACCCTCATCCTCGGCGAGCTCGTGCCCAAGCGTCTGGCAATGAAGCACAGCGAAAAGCTCGCGGTCGGAATGGCTCCCATGCTCTACGGCGTGGCGAAGCTGTTCACTCCCATCGTATGGCTCCTTTCCATCTCCACCAACGGCGTGCTCCGGCTCATGGGCATTGACCCGAACGAGCAGGACGAGGAAGTCAGCGAGGAAGAAATCCGCATGATGGTGGACGAAGGCGGTCAGAAGGGCGTCATCGATGAACAGGAACAGGAAATGATCCAGAACGTGTTCGAATTTGACGACCTCACCGTATCCGAATTTGCAACCCACCGCACCGATATCCACATCCTGTGGGCGGAAGAAGCGGACGACGTTTGGGAAAATACCATTCACGAAACCCGTCACTCCATTTACCCCGTCTGTGAGGACACCATCGACAACGTCATCGGCGTGCTGAGTGTGAAGGACTACTTCCGCTGCCGGGAGCTCGGACGCGAAGCCATCATGAAGGAAGCGGTCAAACCCGCGTATTTCGTACCCGAAGGCATCCACGCGGACGTTCTGTTCCGGCAGATGAAAGATACCCGCAACCATTTCGCCGTGGTTCTCGATGAATACGGCGGCATGATGGGCATCGTCACCATGTACGACATCCTCGAGCAGCTTGTGGGCGACCTCAATGACGGCGACGAGGAAGAAATCAAGGAACCCGATATTATGCAGACCTCGGACGACACATGGGACATCAAGGGCGTGGCATCGCTCAGTGAAGTCGCAGAGGAGCTGAACGTTGAGCTTCCCACGGAAAAATACGACACCATGGGCGGCTATGTGTTCTCCAACTACGGCGTGGTTCCCGAAGACGGCACCGAGTTCGAGCTCGAGCTTGACGGTCTGCATGTTCGCGTCACCGAAATCAGGGATCACCGCATCATCAAGATGATCGTCACCGTGCTCCCGCAGGAGGAAGAAGAAGAGGACGATGAGCCCCGTTTCTTCAAGTCCCGTACCGACCGTGACGACGAGGATGACGAAGACGAAAAAAACGAGAAGTCCGAAAAATCCGATAAATCCGAGAAGAAATCTTCGAAAAACCGATAAGGAGTATGAAAATGAAGAAAAGCGTATCCGTTCTGCTTTTGCTCTCCATGATGCTCGGAATTGTGACCTCGTGCAGTGAAACCGTACCCGAGGAAACCGATCCCGTCACGGAAACCGCACCCGCCGAAACCGATGCGGAAACAACCGTAACCGGTGAGACGGAGCGTTCGCAGGCAAAGGACGATCTGCCCGAGCTGGATTTCGACGGCGAAACGGTCACGATCTGCTATCCGAACGAGAAATACTATGAGCAGTGGGACGTCATCGGTGCGGACAACAGCGGGGACGTGATCCACGATGCCATCTGGCGCCGCAACCAGACCGTGGAAGACCGGCTGGATATCCGCTTCAACATCGTCCCGACGCAGGGCAACAATTTGCAGACATTGCAGGATGAGATGAAGAATCTCGCGTTCACGGGCTCGGACGACTACGATATCGTCACGGGTACCGCAAATACGATCATCACCCAGTCCCTGTATTCCTACATGTACGAGCTGTCCGATCTGAAATACCTCGACATCACCAAACCGTGGTGGAGAACGAGTGCAATCGAGGAGCTTGCGCTGGAGGAAGGCAATTTCCGCTTCCTGATGGGCGACCATACCCTGAACAACTACCTCAAATGCGGCGTCGTTTACTACAATAAGGACATCTACACCGAAGTCTACGGCGATCCCGAGGAAATGTATCAGACCGTCCTCGACGGCAAGTGGACCTACGACAAGTTCACGGAACTAACCGCGGGCGCGTATATTGACAAAAACGGCGACGGCAAGGAAAATCCCGGCGATACCTACGGTCTCATGGTGCCCACCGGAATGTACGAAGCGGCTCTGCACATGGTTTACGGCTGCGATATCGACACGTATCAGAGAACCGCGGACAGAACCATCGACCTCTCACCCTTCAACAACGAGCGTGTGTTCAATACCGTCGAGAAGATCAACAAGCTCGTCCGCAGCACGGCGGGTGTGTTTGAATCCGACAAGGGCATCGACAGCTCGCTCCAGTATTTCTCCGACAATTACGCCCTCTTCTACACCGGACGCCTTTCCAATGCCGTCAACGCTGTCTTCCGCGAAATGGAAAGCGACTACGGCATCCTCACCATGCCCAAGTACGATGAAGCCCAGCAGGATTACGTCTCCCTGATTCATACATCCACGACCGTGACCTGCATTCCGAAGGCGGTTGCCGCAGACCGGTACGACATGCTCGGCGCGGTTCTCGAAGCATGGGCAGCGGAAGCGTACCGCTCGGTCATCACGCCCTTCATCGAATCCGCAATGAAAGCGAAGTATTCCCGCGATGCGCTCTCCGGTCAGGTTATCGACATCATCTTCGACGACCCGATCATCAGCTTCCTTGACATGTACAGTTCCAATACCGGCAGTGTTCTCTACACCGCGGTCATGGACAACATCGCCAAAGGCACGAATACCTTCTCCTCCTCGATTGCATCCGGACTCCGCGGCGGTCAGAAGGTCATGGACAAGTATCTCTCGAAGGTGCTTGAATCCGACTCGTAACATAACAAAAGGACACACGTAAAAATGTGTCCTTTTTTGATGCAAAAATGAAAAACAGCAGGGGTGCGAATCCTGCCGTTCTTCTGAAATTATTGCGTTTGAACGGAACTCCGCCGTATTGCGAAATTCCGCTGTACCGGTTA
>JAFUQY010000277.1 GCA_017472105.1 Clostridia bacterium
AATGACTGCACAGCGAGCCTCCCGTCCCATGATGGATTTGACTATATTTTAACCTGATTCACGGTATATGTCAATAGAAATTGTGCATTTTTAATGAAACTTTAATTTTGTTTGTACTCTTCCACGATCTGCGAAATCGCGAGGTAGTCGTTGGTGAGGATGCAGTCAATGCCCATGTCGAGGTATTCGCGGCAGGAGTCTTCGTCATCCGACCAGAATACGTTGCAGAGGATGCCGTGCGCGTGGGCTTTTTCGACCATTTCGCGGTTGAAATACGGGCGGAAGAGCTGAACCTTTTCGCATCCCAGCTCGATGGCGCGGTCAACGATAGCCCACGGGCGGCGTCCGTCATGTCCCACACAGCGGCAGAGATCGGGCGCGTATTCGTGAACCTTCCGGAGAATGTCATCGCTCACCGTCATGAAGTAGATGTACTTTTCGCAGTCGTATTTCCGGATTAGACCGACGATTTTCTCGATCATGGGGTCGGGCTTCTCGGTGTCCCAGATCTTGACGTGGATGTTCATGATCGTGTGGCAGGCGAATTTCGCGAGGATTTCCTCAAACTTCACGATTTTCAGACCCTTGAATTTTTCCCCGTGCTTGACGCCGAAGTCGAACGCGAGAAGCTCCTCGTACGTGTAATCCCAGACATTGCCGTGCCCGTCGGAGACGCGGTCGAGGGTGCTGTCGTGGATCGAAACCAGCTCGCCGTCCTTCGTTGCCCACAGATCAAACTCGATTTCCTCCGCTCCCAGCGCAATTGCCGCACCGAACGCGGGCATGCTGTTTTCCGGGGCGAGCGTGCTCCATCCGCGGTGTGCACAGGTACGCGGGTAGGGCATTCTGTCATCGGGACGCACGATCATAGGTCCGCCGGGTCGGTAGTTCCACGGAGTCCGTCCGATCTCGATGTATTCGTGATGTGCGGCGTCTCCGCGTCCGAATCCGGCGGGCTTGAGATGCTTCGCGTGCGGATCGAAGTCGACTGTCTCCATCCCGAAGCGTCCGCGCATGTTCGCAAGCACTTCACCCTTCGGGGACACAATCATCGATGCGCCGCAGACGGTGGAATCCTCGCCGAAGCTCACGGACGAGCGCACGACGTAGGCATTGGTGTTGTATGCGAGGAAGCGGCACATGATCTCGAGCGCGTCGTGGCTGTCGCTTCTCTGGAGGGAGCATCCGATGACGACGTCGACGTTCTGCCGCGCCATGGGAGCAAACGCTTCGTAGAAGTAGAAGTCGTAGCAGGTCAGGAACCCGTAGCGGATGCCGTCGATTTCCATCACCGGGGGCGGCGTGAAGGATTCGGTGTACTCGTGTCCGATGCCGGCGTCCAGCTCAAGCGGCGGAATGTGGCGCTTGTAATATTCACCGAGCGTCTCTCCGTCCCGTCCGATGGCGATGGTGGTGTTGCGCATCTCGCCGTTTACTTCCACGAGGGCATTCACGAACACAATTGCCTGACAGCGGACAGCGGTTTCGCGGCATTTTTCCATCAGGGTACCGATGTACCTGTCGTGATCCGCGAGAATTTCCGTCCGGGTCGACGCGGCACACGGCACATCGCTGTACTCCGGCAGAACGATCACGTCGACGGTGGGATCCACGGCGTCAAGGAGGCTCATCTTGTACGCGAAGCAGTCGTCACTCCGGCTTCTGTCACGCGAATAGGGCGGCTGAAGGATGGTGTATTTCATGGGTTCGCTCCTTTGCGTTTTTTCTTTCATTATAACAGAAATACGCGTGGTTTGCAACGAATATCGGATTGATTTCCGGCAAGGTTTCTGCTATAATAAAAGAAAAAACGGCATGTGCCGGAAAGGACGACTTATGAAATTCTCCATCCGCAATCCTCTTGACGAAGGCTGGTACGCCGATCCCGAAGCGAGATACTACGAGGGCAAGTACATCATCTACGTCACCCACTCCCTCCCGTTCGACGATCAGCACAACCACTCCTGCTTTGTGTCCGAAGACCTGACCCACTGGGAAAAGATCGAAAACATCATCGACATGGAGGGATTCCCGTGGGCAAAGTGCGCGATCTGGGCTCCCACCATTGAAGAAAAGAACGGAAAGTACTACTACATCTTCGCATCCAACGACATCCCGCACAAGAGCGAAATCGGCGGTCTTGAAATCGCGGTTTCCGATTCTCCCACAGGCCCCTTCAAGGCACTCATGGACAAGCCCCTTGTCGGGGAATTCCACAACGGCGCACAGCCCATCGACGCGCATCTCTTCAAGGACGACGACGGCACGATGTATCTCTACTACGGCGGCTGGGGTCACTGCAACATCTGCAAGATGAACGACGACATGACCGGATTTGTGCCCTTCGAGGACGGCGAAATCTTCAAGGAAATCACTCCGCCCGATTACGTGGAAGGTCCGTGCATGATGAAGCGCGGCGGCAAGTACTACTTCATGTGGTCTGCTGGCGGCTGGACGAACGGCACCTACCGCGTCAACACCTGCATCGCGGACAAGCCGTGGGGCCCGTTCAAGGAAGCATCCACGATTCTCTCCACCGGTGACAGCACGATCGCAAACGGCCCCGGTCACAACGGCTTCCTCTACCTGCCCGAGAAGGATCAGTACCTGATGGTTTACCACCGCCACAAGCCCGGCATCAAGAACGGCAACGCAAGATTCCTCTGCATCGACCGCATGGATCTGGACGAAAGCGGAAACATCGTTCCGGTTGTGATGACTGAAGAATGGGAATACGACGAATAATGCATCGTTCATAATGCAAATGCGAAAGACCGATGTATGGCTTCAATGCTGTACACCGGTCTTTTTTGTTATGCTTTTGGGATGAGGACTGTGCAGAGGACTGCGAGAATTGCGGAGAGAATCAGCGGGAGCGGGAGGGTGATGACTTCGGGAATGC